>JAUXXW010000101.1 GCA_030684775.1 Pseudomonadota bacterium | reverse complement strand
TAAGCGATAGCGCATCCACCAATGGCAGCGGTGATGGTGGATGCGCTATCGCTTATCCACCCTACGGGGTTTCTTCGGCGCGATTTGCGGCAGCGGGCCGATGACTGCGCTAACCCGACAAAGCCTGGGCACGGAATTTGCTAGAACTAAAGTGCCAACGTGGAGAACATCATGACACTCACCCTGACCCCCAACCTGACCATCCGCTTCCGCTGCGCGGCGAACACCGCATGGCACATGATCCGCACCCATACGCGGCGCCTGTCCATCCTCAGCCTGTCGTTCCTGAAGCTGGAAGTGCTGGTGTTCAAGTACCACGGGAAATGATCAGAGCCGCATCGAGTCCGCCGCCTTCGCGCTGCCTGAACTCGATGCGCCAGCCATAGGCATCCGCCAACTGCCGCGCGATCGCCAGCCCCAGGCCGCTGCCGCCACTGTCACGACTGCGCGAGCCTTCCAGGCGATGGAACGGCCGGAACACCGCCTCATGCTGATCCTCCGGAATCCCGGGACCGCGATCGAGCACTGAAAGTCGCACCTCACCCTCTCCACAGCGCAGTTCCAGATCAATCGCCTCTTCGCCGCCATAGCGCCGCGCGTTGTCGAGCAGGTTGCCGACGATGCGGCGCAGCGCGACCTCCCCCACTTTCACCACACAAGCCTCGGTCGGCGGGCGCCAGTTCACCGGGCCGAGGCGCACGGCGGTTTCCGCCAGATCGCTCAACAGCGCGGGCAGATCGCAGTCCTTCAGATCGTTGTTCTGGAGCGCGCGGGCGAACACCAGCATGTCGCCGATCAGCCGGTTCATTTCGTCCAGGTCGCGCTCCATGCGGCTTACCTGGTTGGCATCGGCCTCGTCGAGCAGGGACAGCGCCAACTTCAGGCGGGTAATCGGCGTGCGTAGATCATGGGAAATGCCGGATAGCAGCACGGTGCGATTTTCCAGCAGCGAGTGGACCGCGCCGGCCATGCGATTGAAAGCGGCGGTGAGTTCGCGGATTTCCTCCGGGCCGGTTTCCGGCAAGGGCACCGGATCGCGTCCCTGGCCGACTTCTGCGGCTTTCTCGGCCAGGCTATTGAGTTGACGACCGGCGCGGCCGACCATGAGCAGGGCCGTCACCACGGTCAAGGCGGCACCCAGCAGGAAGATGCCGACCGCCGCCAGCGGCGCTTGCAGCGCGTAGCGATCCTGGCTGAAGCCAACGCGCAATTGCTTGTCCGCCACTTGCAGATCCAGCCAGACCCAGCCGGCATCCGGCCCGCGCTTGAGTTGCACGGTCTGCTGCATGCGGCGGCCGAGGGAAGCCGCCAGGAGATCGCCGAACCAGGTGTGTGGCGCCGCATCAGTCAGCGGTTTGGTCGCCGCGCCCAGCCCCAGGTCGTGGCGAAAAGCCAGTTCCATCTCGTAGTCGGTGCGGGTCCGCGGCGGCAATTCCACCCAGGTCTTGGCCGCCAGGGAAATCTTCGCCGCCAGGTCGTCCGCCGAACGCTCCGCCATCGGCTGAATCAGGGTCTTCCAGACCACCGCGAAAGCCAGGGTCTCGAACACCAGGAACGCCGCCAGCAGGGCGGCGGCGGTGCGGCCGAACAGGGTGCGGGGGAGGAATATCAACCGCCGCGCCCCTTCGGCGCGAACAGATAGCCCTGGCCCCAGACCGTGCGGATGTAGAACGGATTGGTGGGGTCGTCTTCCAGCTTGCGGCGCAAACGGGTCACCCGCACGTCGATGGAACGATCGAACGGGTCGCGCTCGAAACCCTTCAACCAATCCATGATCTGGTCGCGCGAGAGCGCCCGGTTGGGGTGCTCGACGAACACCTTGAGCAGGGTGAATTCCGCCTGAGTGAGCGGGATGTCTTCGTCTTCCCGGCTCAGGCGCTGCGCCGCGAGATCGAGAGAGAAGGGGCCGAAATGCACGTTCTCATCCTTTTCCTGAGTCGCCGCCACCTCGCCACTGCCGCGCCGCATCACCGCGCGGATGCGCGCCAGCAATTCACGGGGATTGAACGGTTTGGCGAGATAGTCGTCGGCGCCGACTTCCAGGCCGACGATGCGGTCGATATCCTCGCCGCGCGCCGACAGCATGATCACCGGAATATTGCGTAGCGCCTTGATGCGCCGGGTCAGACTCAAACCATCCTCGCCCGGCAGCATCAGGTCCATGACCACGAGATCGGGCGCGGCGGCCGCCATGCGCTCGTCCATCTCACGGCCGTCGCGCGCGGTTTCCACCAGAAAGCCCTGTTTCACCAGATATTCCGACAGCAGGTCGCGCAGACCCGCATCGTCGTCCACCACCAACACTCGTTCCGTCATGCCCAAGTCCTCGATACACATTGTTACAAATCTAACGGAAGCGGAAACCCCCGTGTTACGCCCCCTACCTAACATTCAGGCCATGGAAAGGAGAGATGCAATGAAAGCGAAAGTTCTGTTGCCCCTGCTGTTGAGCGTACTCGCCGCGCCGGCACTGGCAAGCGATGCACTCGAAAGCATGTTCATCGGCACCACCCTCCAGGTCGCGCAGATGGCTCCGGAAGCGCGCCGCATGATGCGCGAACGCTGGGAGCAGGCCAGCCCGGAAGAGCGTATGGACATGCAGCGCCAGCTTCAGGAACGCGGAACCCGCCGCCAGCCCGCCCAGGAACAACGCGACTCGTGGAGCAACAGGATACCCAATCCGCCCAACCCCGCCGATTTCGTGAACATGGGTAACGGCTTCGGCACCGGTTTCGAGCGACGCGGCCCCAACCCGGAAGGGGACGATAACGCAACGAATTACGACCCACGCAACAGATTCAACCACCCCGCCGGCAGAAACCGGCGTTAACCCCAGTTTCGACTTGGTTTCGACTTACTCAGGAGTCCATCATGAAAACCACCGCACTCACACTTGCATTGATTGGTACCGCGATCTTCAGCACCTCCGGCATGGCATCCGGTTTCCAGGATCGCGCCGAAGTCATCAGCAGCACGCCGGTCTATGAATCGGTCAACGAACCCCGGCGCGACTGCTGGGAAGAAAAGGTCGGCTATGAAAGCACGCGTCGCCGCGACTATGGTGGCGCCATTGTCGGCGGCCTGGTCGGCGGCCTGCTTGGCAACCAGATCGGCAAGGGTTCCGGCCGTAGCTGGGGCACGGCCGTCGGCGCCGCCACCGGCGCGATCGTCGGCGACAACATCGACAACGACGGGCATCAGACCGTGGCCGGCGCGCCGCGTTATGAACAACGCTGCCGCCAGATCGACAACTGGAGCCGCCACCTCACCGGCTACGACGTCACTTACCGTTACCAGGGCCAGACTTACACGGCCTTTCTGCCCTACGACCCGGGCCGGACGGTGCGTGTGAACGTCAGCGTCTCGCTGGCCGAGCGTTGATATGCGGACGGCCTGGATTTGCCCCCCTTTGCATAGGTTTTGTATGCGGCGGCGGTTGAGCCTGAATCCAGCAGTTGAAGCCGTAGAAGCGTAGGTTGGGCAAAGCGCAGCGTGCCCAACAACCCGTCGCCATG
>JAUXXW010000100.1 GCA_030684775.1 Pseudomonadota bacterium | reverse complement strand
GCCCAACCTACGCTTCAACGGCTGGATTTAGATTAATGCGCCATCTTGATGGTGTTGCGCCCCGCGTTCTTGGCGGCGTAAACGGCATCGTCGGCGCGGCGCAGCAGGGCGTGGCCATTTTCATCGGGCTTCAGGGTGGCGACACCGGCGCTGAAGGTGGTGTTGATCTGCTTGCCTTCGTAATTCAGCGGCGTGCGCGCCATTACCTGTTGCAGACGGCCGAGCACGAAATGGGCGCCGCGCGCGTCGGTATCCGGCAGGATCAGTGTGAATTCCTCACCGCCGTAGCGCACCAGGGCATCGGATTTGCGCATCACCGAGCGGATCAGGCTGGTGAAGTGCATCAGCATCTGGTCGCCGGCCGCGTGGCCGAAGTCGTCGTTGATTTTCTTGAAGTAGTCGAGATCTACCATCGCCAGGGAAAGTCGCGCATTGACCCTTTGTGCGCGGGCGATTTCGCGTGAAAGCGTGGCATCCAGCCCACGCCGGTTGAGGGCGCCAGTCAGGGCGTCTTCGTTGAGCATCTGGCGGGTTTCGGCCAGTTCTTCCTGCATGGCGTTGAGCGACTGGCGCGTTTCCAGGAGTTCCTGATGGCTCGATTCCACCGTGCTGTGGATGCTGCCCGCCTGCATCACCACCGAAGACAGCAAACGCAGGATTTCGTTTTTATCGCGGCAGGACTTCAGGCTGCTGACGTTTTCCGACAGGCCCTGGTTCTTCTCGCCCAGATCGTGTGCCAGATGTTCGGTCTTGTTGGTGATTTCCTGCACCATCTCGCGCAGCATGGCGAGCAGTTGGAGGTTGGCGCTGTTGTCATCGGCGGGCTCGCTCGGCTTGGCCGGGTGCGGCAGGCCGGAGAGTTCGTAATAGGTGCGCTCATAGTTGTCCGGGGTCGCGGGCTCGCCGCGATCCTTGAGCAACTGCATGACGGCCGTGCCGATGACATTTGGAGTTTGGGTCATGGTCCCGGGTGAGTAACGCTGTTTGGGATATATCTATCGGCTGTGGAAATGAAATCTTTATACCGTTTATTCCTGTTTCCGCCCGTGTGACGATCCGAACGATAGAGAACCGGCCAGCATCCCCAGCACACTCATGAGAAAGCCGGCGAAGTGTGGCGGCATGTCGCCCTCCGGCGCGAAGAACTCCAGCGACAGCCAGGTCGTCAGCCCCAGGCCGATGGCGAGGTAGGCGCCCGCCGTATTGGCGCGCGCCCAGTAGAGCCCGGCGACCAGCGGCACGAACGCCACCACCAGCGTGACCTTGTAGGCGTTCTCCACCATCTGGTGGATACCGGTGTCCTCGCCCAGCGCCCACAACGCATAGAGCGTGACCAGCACGGCGAAAACGCCGACCACCCAGCGGGTCATCAGCAGCAGCGCCTTGTCCGACAGGGGCTTGCGGCGGGTGACGAAGCCCTTCAGCACGTTTTCCGAAATCGTCACCGAAGGCGCCAGCAGCGTGCCGGAAGCGGTGGACATGATTACCGCGAGCAGGGCGCCATAGAAGATCACCTGGGCGAACAGGGGTAGATGGCCCTTGACCAGTTCCGGCAGCAGTTTCTGGCTATCCGCCGCCAGCCATTTCGCCGTCAGCGCCGGGTCGATCAGCGTGGCGGAATAGGCCAGGAACAAGGGCACGGCGGCAAACAGAAAATAGGCGATGCCACCCGCCACCGTGCCCCACACCGCCACGTTTTCATTCTTCGACGCGTTGGCGCGCTGGAACACGTCCTGCTGCGGGATCGAGCCGAAACCCATGGTCAGCAGGCCGGAAATGAAGGCCACCATCGCCACCGCGTTCAGCTCCGGCCAGAAATGGAACTTGCCGTTGGCGGCGGCGTGCTCGATGACCGGCGCGACGCCGCCGGTCAGGCCGGCTACCAGCCAGGCGATGTAGCACAGGCCGAGGACGATGACGATCATCTGAAAGAAGGTGGTCAGCGCCACCGACCACATGCCGCCATAGAGCGTGTACATCAGCACCACCGAGGCGCCGATCAGGATGCCTTGCGCCTGCGTGATCTGGCCATCGGAGAGCACGTTGAACACCAGCCCCAGCGCGGTGACCTGCGCCGACACCCAGCCCAGGTAGGACAGCGCGATGGCCACGCCGGTGATGAGCTCGACGCGACGGTCATAACGTTCCCGGTAGAAATCCGCGATGGTCAGCAGGTTCATGCGGTACAGCTTCCTGGCGAAGAACAGGCCGAACAACACCAGGCACAGCGCCGCGCCGAAGGGGTCGGAAATCAACCCGCCCAGGTCTTCTTCCATGAAAGTCGCGGGAATCCCCAGCACCGTCTCGGCGCCGAACCAGGTGGCGAACACCATGGCCATGACGATGTACAGCGGCAACGAACGCCCGGCGGAAATGTAGTCGCGCGCGTTATGCACGCGGGTGGCGGCAAACATGCCGATGCCGATGGATACGACCAGATAAAGAATGACGAAACCCAGCAGCATGGGATGGTCCTCTCGTGTGGTTTGGTTGACGTTGCGTTTTTCGTACACGGCCAGGCTTGCAAGGCGCGCGTGAAGAAAAAACGGCGCGATTATCCGCGAATTGGCGCTGTTCGCCTCTCACCCGTCTGATCCGGTAGGCGGCCGGGACAGCGTCTTCCTCCTCGCAAGTGGACGCTGGCCGCATAGCCGGAATGGAGTTCGTGATGCGCGCCTACGAGTTCGACGAAATGCTCGCCGCCGTCGAAGCCGGCGAGGAAATCGCGATCACCCGTCATGGCCGGGTGATCGCGCGAGTGGTGGAAGGGATGCAACTCGTGCCCTTGGACGCGAACGCCAGCCAACATTACGCCGAGATCAGAGCTGAACTCGAACGCAAAGGCACCACGATCAGTTCCAACGATTACTGGATCGCCGCTCAGGCCCGCGCACTCGGCGCCATCGCGGTCACGGATAAGGTGAGCGTGTTTTCCAGGGTATCCGGGCGGGTCATTGAAAACTGGCTGGCGTGAATGAGGAAAGCAGGGATGGGGTGCCGCCACAGAAGCAACCGGCCACCACCGCGCATGGAATCAATAAGCCCCTGATTTCGTCAAACGGCGCCGCTTGGTAACGGCGCTCGCACTTGCATCATGGCCTCTGGATAGGGTCAGAAGACGTAGGTTGGGCAAAGCGCAGCGTGCCCAACATGGCGGCGGTTCGTTGGGCACGCTGCGCTTTGCCCAACCTACGAGTCCCTCCCGGTCTGGGAGGGGAGAAAACCTAGAACTCCCGCATTTCCATCGGCAATTTCGCCGCCGCGACCTGATCCATATCTGCATGGCGGCACCAGACTGCGCAAAAGTGCGCGCCACCACGCGGATGGTGTCCTCGTCGATGCCACAGATTTTCGCGGCGCTGACCGGGTCGTAATTGGCCACTTCGGCCATCAATGCCTCGACGCCGTTGGTGTTGGCCGCGATGTAGCGCTTGTCCTCCAGGCCCTCCTTGAAGATCACATGCATCATCGCGTTCATCAGCACCACGTCGGTGCCGGGGGTGATGGGGTGCTGCTCCGGCAGGTTGGAGCCCCAGGCGATCAGGCAGTCGGTGTGCTCGAAATCCTCGTGGCAGCCGAGTGGGCCGTCGGAGCCGGCTTGCTGGCGATAGCCACGGTTGATCGAAATGCCGGCGTTGCTATCGCGAGCAAGCTCGCTCCTACGGCTTCAGGCAGCCGCCAGCAATTTCCTCAGTTCCGGAATGCAAGAACCGCAGTTGCTGCCGGCCTTCAACTTGATGCCCAGCGCTTCCACCGAATTCGCGCCCTGGCGAATCGCTTGTTTCAGATCGTTTTCGCCGACGCCGAAGCAGGCACAGACGATGCGGCCGGTATCCGGCACGTCACGGCTGGGACGGCCCATGAGCAGGGCGGCGCGTTCGGCGTCATTGAGTGCGTCCTTCTCGAACAGCCCTTCCAGCCAGTGACGCGGCGGCAGGGCGGCGAAATCGCGGTCGAAGAAGCAGACCATCTCGATGCGGCCATCGCGCAGCAGCGCGGCGCGGTAGCGGCTGACGCCGCCGTCCTTCAGTTCGATCCAGTCGCCATCGGCGCCAAACTTTTCGCGTAGCCGTCTGGGCCAGTCGCATTCGCTTTCCGTGCCGGCCAATTCATGGCGCCAGCAGGCGCGGCAGCGCACCCGCGTCCAGTAGCCGGCCTGGTTGCAGTCGATAGGCGCGCGCGCCATGACGAAGCCGTACCAGGTAGCAGCATAGGGTTCCACCGAAACCGGCGCGTGCTTGAATTCGGGCTGGCCTGATATTTCGTCGGTGACCGCGTACACCAGGGCATCGACCCGTGCCTTGGCGGAGTTCTGGCCGTTCCAGTGGATTGGCGCGAACACCGAGCCGGAGCGCTGTTCCGCGCTTTCCACCACCCGCGCCAGCATTTCGCCGCGCCCATTGCGAACGCGCGCGAGGCCGCCGGGACGGACTTCCGCGCGGCGGATGTCGGCGGGGTGCATCTCGATATAGGGCTCGTCGATATGGGAGAGCAGCCGCGCGGTCTTGCCGCTGCGGCTCATGCTGTGCCACTGGTCGCGCACGCGGCCGGTGTTGAAGATGAACGGCTGGCTGGCGTTGACCGGTGTGGCCGGCCCGCGTGGCGGCCGCGCGATCAGACGGGCTTTGTGGTTGCCGGTGTAGTAACGGCCCTGGCCGAACAGGCGCGGCGTGCCTTTGCCGCTGGCGGCTATCGGCCACTGCACGGGTTCGAGCGTGTCGTAGGCGGCCTGCGTGAAACCAACTCCCCCCTTTTTCAAAGGGGGGCTGGGGGGGGATTTCTCCAAGGTCTGCGCCTGTGCAACCGTCGCTAAATCCCCGATGAAGCCCCTACCCTTCGGTACCTCAATCCCCCTTTGAGAAAGGGGGAAGGTGCCAGTGCCGGCGGCAGCGCCTAACGCGCCTGGCGTGTTGGCACAGGGGGGAGCCAGCAGCGCTGAGATGTCGAAGTCGCGCGAGCCGCCGTTCTCGAAGCCCGACAAGGCGGCATGTTCGGCGAAGATCGCCGCCGGGCCATCGAACGCGAACGCTTCCGCGTGGCCCATGCGCCGCGCCACTTCATTGACGATCCACCAGTCCGGTTGCGCTTCGCCGGGCAGCGGCAGAAACGGGCGCTGCCGCGAAATGCGCCGTTCCGAGTTGGTCACCGTGCCGTCCTTCTCGCCCCAGGCGGCGGCGGGCAGCAGCACGTGCGCCAACTGGGCGGTATCGGTATGGCGGGTGTTGTCGGAAACCACGACGAATTCGCACTGTTTCAGCGCGGCCACGGCGCGATCCGCTTCCGGCAGGCTCACCGCCGGGTTGGTGGCCATGATCCAGATCGCCTTGATGCGGCCGTCACGCACGGCGTCGAACAATTCCAGCGCCTTGAGGCCGGGGCGATGGGTGATGTTGGGCGCGTTCCAGAAACGGCCGACGCGCTCGATGCACTCCGGCACGATGTCCATGTGCGCAGCCAGTTGATTGGCCAGGCCACCCACCTCGCGCCCGCCCATGGCGTTGGGCTGGCCGGTGATGGAAAACGGCGAGGCGCCGGGCAGGCCGACCCGGCCAGTGGCGAGGTGTACGTTAATGACGCTGTTAACTTTATCGACGCCGGAGGAAGACTGGTTGATACCCTGGGAAAAAACGGTGACGCTTTTCGGCGTCTGTGTGAACAGGCGGTAGAACTCGGCCACATCGGCCTCGGCCAGGCCGCAACGCGCCGCCACTTTCGTGATGCTCAGGCCGCCGACTTCCTCCAGCGCGGCGCCGAAACCTTCGACATGCTGTTCCAGATAGCTCCAGTCGATGCCGTCTTCCCTTCTCAGGTGGTTGAGCAGGCCGTTGAACAGCCAGGCATCCGCGCCCGGCTTGATCGCCAGGTGCAGGTCGGCCGGGGTTTGCAACAGCCCGGCCGTGGCGGTGCGGCGCGGGTCGATCAGCACGATCTTCATGCGCGGCCGCGCCTGCTTCGCGGCGACGATGCGCTGGTACACCACGGGATGCGCCCAGGCGGTGTTGGAGCCGACCAAGGTCACCAGGTCGGCGATTTCCAGGTCTTCGTAGCAACCGGGCACGGTGTCGCTGCCGAAGGCGCGCTTGTGTCCGACCACGGCGGAGGACATGCACAGGCGCGAATTGGTGTCGATGTTGCCGCTGCCGATGAAGCCCTTCATCAGCTTGTTGGCGACGTAATAGTCTTCCGTAAGCAACTGGCCGGAGACATAGAACGCCACGGCATCTGGGCCGTGTTCGGCGATCACTTGCTGGAAGCGTTGCGCGACGCTGTCGAGCGCGGCGTCCCAGGTGACGCGCTCGCCGTTTATTTCCGGATGCAGCAGGCGATCCTCCAGGCTCAAAGTCTCCGCCAGCGCCGCGCCCTTGGAACAGAGGCGGCCGAAGTTGGCGGGATGCTCGGGGTCGCCGCGCACAGTGAACCGAGTCCCCCCCTTTAAAAAAGGGGGGTTAGGGTACCGAAGGGTAGGGGCTTCATCAGGGATTTCTCCAGGGTCGGCGTAATCGCAAACGTCGCTAAATCCCCCCCCAACCCCCCTTTGATAAAGGGGGGAGTCTTCGCGACTCACCAGGACGCCGCAGCCGACGCCGCAGTAGGGACAGGTGGTTTGAATCGTGGATTGAGTCATGGGGAGAGGATTAGCAACTCCCATGCCATGCCCTCAGCCGTTACGCAGAGTCTCTGGGAGGGTACTGGCTTGCATTGGCAAACCCTGTCTAATCAACGGGGTACAGGCCATCACGGGCTTGTCTTCGAGCGGGTTCACCGCTGCATGGCGCAAGCGGGTTCAAGGCCGTTCGGTGGATGGCACCAGAGCGGTGCGGCGGCGCACCATGCCATTGCGGGTGTTCATGGAAAACCGGGTATCGACAGTTGCCGCCGGTTTCCCGCCCGATTACGGAGCATCGGGCGACAGCCGACACGGTGGCGTGTGTGTCCACCGTGCCGGCTGTTACGGTTGGCCTGCTTAAATCTTCAGGTTGAGGGTGTCGGCCCAGATGTTTTTGCCCCAGGAGTCCATGAACTTCATTTCCGCCTCGCTTTCCACCTTGGAGATACCCTTGTCGGGCAGCGGCTGGGAAACCATCTTGAAATCCTGGTCGGCACGGAAAACCATGGCCACATGCATGGCCGTGGTGCCCGAGGTGGCCGAGAAGCAGGTGTTGGTGATGACCGGAGCGATCACCAGCGGCCTGCCGTTCAACAACTCCACCAGGGCGGCGGCGCACATCTTGCCGGTGTTGTTGGCCACCGCGCCCGCCTTGGGCATGTTCGACTCGGCGGAGTCGCCCAGGATGTGCACGTTCGGCACCGTCTTCGATTCGTAGCTGCGGAAATCCACCGGGCACCAGGCCTGCTTGCCCTCGGCCGGGCGGGCGCCGACCAGTTCGGTCAATTTGGCCGCGCGCATCGGCGGGATCACGTTGATGACATCGCCCTTGATGTCGTCGAATTCCAGGGAAATGGTCTTGGTCGCCGCGTTGACCTTCAGCGCCTTGCTGCTTGGGCGGTAGTCGATCAGGCTGTCCGGCGTGCCGAAGCCGTAATGCTTTTTCCAGGCGGCCATGAACAGGCCTTTCTTGGAAACGATGTCGGCATTGGCGTCCAGGACGATGACCTTGGAGCGGGGTTTGTGCTGCTTGAAGTAGTCCGCCACCAGGCAAGCTCGCTCGTAAGGCCCGGGCGGGCAGCGATAGGGCGTCGGTGGGGTGGCGAGGACGAAGACGCCGCCATCGGGCATGGCTTCGAGCTGGCGGCGCAGGGCGACGGTCTGCGGCCCGGCCTTCCAGCCGTGCATGACGGTCTTGCGCGCCTCGGCGTCGTAGCCTTCGATCTTGTCGTATTGCAGCTCGATGCCGCCGGAAAGCACCAGGCGGTCATAGCTGAAATTGCGCCCGGAGGCGGTGCGCAGCGTGCGCGCGGTGGCGTCGATGCCGACCACGGTGTCGTGGACGAAGTTGTCCACCAGCTTCTTCAGGCCGTCATAAGAGAAAGTCAGGTCTTCGATGTTGCGGGCGCCGCCGATCACCAGATTGGACAGCGGGCAGGAGACGAACTTCTCGTTGGCCTCGATCAGGGTCACCTCGATATTGGGGTCCCATAGCTTCAGGTATTTGGCGCAGGTGGCGCCGCCGAAACCGGCACCGACCACCACCACCTTGGGGCGCGCGCCGCCGACAGCGGGGCCGGTTCCGGCGCAAGCCGCCAGCGTGCTCAGGCCGACGGCGCTCGCGGCACCGGCGGAAAATTTAAGAAAATCACGTCGATTCAATGTCATGGCTAGTCTCCTTGGGGCGCCGGTTATTTGTTATTGGCGAACCAATCGCCCATGGCATCGATCTCGGCATCGCTATAGCCGGCGGCGATCTGGTACATCACCAGGGACGCCTGCGTGCCGGCTTTCATCGCCTTCATGCTGCCGACGAAGCGGGTCTTGTGCATCCCCGCCAGGCTGGGGATGGCGCTGGTGCTCCTGCCGTCCGGGCCGTGGCAATAGGCGCAGTTGGCCGCCATGAAACGAACCGTCTTGTCGACGCCGTCCGTCGAGGCGATTGCCCCTTGGGCGACTGCAAGTAATCCACACAACAGAAATGCTTTATTCATGAACTCCTCCAGAAAATGGCACATCTTGGTCAGCCAAGAGATGAGGATTTGCTTGTCCTCATGTAGGGATGCTGCTGTAAGAGAAGGGGGCAATCAACAAGGGATGGCTAATATTGCCGAGCCCTGGAGGCGAGATCCGGCCAGAAAGCATAAAGCCGCCAGCCCGGAGTGGGCATGGCGGCTAGGCGCGCGGCATTCACGCGTCGACGTGCGAGGAAAAGGGGTAATCCGAACGTACTAGCCGCTTTCCCCAGGTACCAGCGACAGGCTGACCTGGCCATCCACCACCCGCACCGGATAGCGCGCGGCGCAGCCGACATCGGGGGCGACGGCGAGGCCGGTGTCGAGGTTGATCTTCCAGTCATGCAGCGGGCAGGCCACGCGTCTGCCGTGGACGATGCCCTGCGACAGCGGGCCGCCCTTGTGCGGGCATTTGTCGCGCAAGGCAAACACCTCGTCATCGACGGTGCGGAACACCGCGATCTCGCCGGCCGTGGTCTTGACGACGCGGGCGCCCTGGCGGGGGATGTCTTCGAGGTGGCCGATTTCGAGCCAGTTTTCGTTCATGTTCGTTCCTTTGTGTAGGTCGGGTTAGCGGCTTTATCGCGTAACCCGACGCGGTGGAATGTCGGGTTACGGCGCAAACCCCCGCGCCTAACCCGACCTACGCGGATTTGCCGTTATGCCAATGCCGTCAGTGGCGTGAACTCATGCTTCTGCTCACCCTCGGCGCGCGCCTTCCAGGGGTCCACCTGCGCGGGCTGCTGGGAAATCAGGAAGCGTTCGGCGAGCAATTTGCGATTGGCTTCGTCCTCCACCAACCTGGCCTTGATGTGTGCCAGGCCGACCCGTTCCACCCAGGGCGCGGTGCGTTCCAGGTAGTGGGCTTCTTCGCGGTAGAGCTGAGCGAAAGCGCCGGCGAATTCCAGCACCTGTTCCTCGCTTTCCACCTTGGTGAGCAGGTCGGTGACGCGCACCTTGATGCCGCCGTTGCCGCCGATATGCAGTTCGTAGCCGGAATCCACACAGACCACGCCGAAGTCCTTGATGGTGGCCTCGGCGCAATTCCTTGGACAACCCGACACCGCCAGCTTGTATTTGTGCGGCATCCAGGAACCCCAGGTCAGTTGTTCCAGCTTGACGCCCAGGCCGGTGGAATCCTGGGTGCCGAAGCGGCACCACTTGCTGCCGACGCAGGTTTTCACCGTGCGCATGGCTTTGCCGTAGGCGTGGCCGGAGACAAAACCAGCGTCCGACAAGTCTTTCCACATCGCCGGCAAGTCTTCCTTCTTCACCCCGAACAGGTCGATACGCTGGCCGCCGGTGACTTTCATCTCCGGCACGTTGAACTTCTCCGCCACATCGGCGATGGCGCGAAGTTCCTTCGGGTTGGTCAGGCCACCCCACATGCGCGGCACCACCGAGAAACTGCCGTCCTTCTGGATGTTGCCGTGGGCGCGTTCGTTGATGTAACGCGACTGGGCATCGTCCTGGTATTCGGTCGGCCAGGCGCAGAGCAGGTAGTAGTTGAGCGCGGGGCGGCACTTGGCGCAGCCGTCCGGCGTCTTCCAGTCCATGAAACGCAGGGTTTCCGGCAGGGATTTCAGATTGTTGTCGACGATGGCCGAGCGGATTTCGTCATGGCTGTATTCGGTGCAACCGCACAGAGGCTTCTTCGACGGCGCGACCGAGTAGTCGCCACCCACAGTCGCCGCCAGGATGGTTTCCACCAGGCCGGTACAGGAGCCGCAAGAGCCGGAGGCCTTGGTGTGGGCGCGCACCTCGTCCAGGGTGAACAACTTCTTCTCGTGGATGGCCTTGACGATATCGCCCTTGCACACGCCGTTGCAGCCACAGATTTCCGTGCTGTCCGGCATCGCCATGATGCGGCCCTTTTCGTCGCCATGGCCGGAGTCGCCCAGGTGGTTGCGGCCGAACAGCAGCTTGTCGCGGAAGTCGGAAACGTCGGTGTGGTCGCGCATCAGCTCGAAGTACCAGGTGCCATCGAGTGTGTCGCCGTAGAGCACGGCGCCGGCCAGTTTGTTGTCTTTGAGCACCAGTTTCTTGTAGGAACCACGGCCGACGTCCTGGAACACGATTTCTTCAAGACCCTTGCCGCCCATGAAGTTGCCGGCGGAGAACAGGTCGATGCCGGTCACTTTCAGCTTGGTCGAGGTCATCGAACCGCCGTACTGCGCCACGCCATGTTCCGCCAGATGGTTGGCGCATACCTTGGCCTGTTCGAACAGCGGTGCGACCAGGCCATAGGCGATGCCGCGATGGCTGACGCATTCGCCCACCGCATAGATGCGCGGGTCATAGGTCTGCATGGTGTCGTTGACCACCAGGCCACGGTTGCAATAAAGGCCGGCGGATTCCGCCAGGGCGGTGTTGGGGCGGATGCCGACGGCCATGACCACGAGGTCGGCGGGGATTTCGGAGCCGTCTTTGAATTTCACGGCGCCAACGCGGGGCGCCGACAAATCCCTGATGAAGCCCCTACCCTTCGGTACCCCCGCCCCCCTTTGGGAAAGGGGGGAGTCAGTCCCCCCCTTTGTCAAAGGGGGGTTAGGGGGGATTTCCGCCGCCGGAAGCAACTCGGCGGTCTGCTTCTTCAGCAAAAACGTCAGCCCTTTCTCTTCCAGGCTCTTCTGCAACAGGCGCGCGGCCGGTTCGTCCAGTTGCCGGTCGAGCAGCCAGTCGCCGATGTGCACCACGGAAACCTCCATGCCGCGCAGCTTCAAGCCGTTCGCCGCTTCCAGGCCGAGCAGGCCGCCGCCGATCACCACCGCGTGTTTGTAGTGGGTGGAGGCGTCGATCATCGCGTCGACGTCGGCGATGTCGCGGAAACCGACCACGCCGGGCAGGTCGGCGCCCGGCACCGGCAGGACGAAGGGCTTGGAGCCGGTCGCCAGCAGCATGCGGTCGTAAGCGGCGACGGTGCCGTCGTCGGCTTCCACCGTGCGGCGCTTGCGGTCGATCTTCACGATCTTCTTGCCGGTGTGCAGGGTGATACCGTTCTCGGCATACCAGTCACGCGAGTTCAGGATGATCTGTTCCACCGTCTGCTCGCCGGCCAATACCGGCGACAACATGATGCGGTTGTAGTTGGGGTGCGGCTCGTCGCCGAACACCGTGATGTCATAAAGATCGGGAGCCGACTTGAGCAGCTCTTCCAGCGTGCGCATCCCGGCCATGCCGTTACCCACCAGGACCAGTTTCATCCGTGCCGCGCGGCCGCCCGAAGGCACGGATTGCGCCCCCTCGGGGGGCAGCGAAGCGTGGGGGTTGTTTATCCGCGCCGCCCGGCCGCCCGAAGGCGCGGATTGCGCTGCCTCGGAGGACAGCGGAGCGTGGGGTGTATTCATCGATGCCATATCTCTCTTCCTTTGGCCAATAAGAACGGCAATCCCTCACGAAGTGGGAGGACACCGTTGTCCAGGATCGCCCAGGCGAGCCTTGTCGAACATTGGCCAATGACTAGCAATGCCCGTGCCAGGTGCAATAAAGCAGGAAAACAGCGGTTTGGCGCATCCTTCGGCACGGCCATGCACCGGATAAGTGCGTAATGCACCGGCATGGGCTGTCTTTTCCGTTGCGAGACAAGGAACACTGTGCCAGTATGTCGGCGCTTCAGACTTGGTCTGAAACCACCACTACCTGACCAGAGACGTCCAGGAGCAACGAGAGAAGTGAGCCAAGATAATCCACAAGCGAAATTGATGAACGCGCGCGTGCTGGTGGTCGAGGACGACGCCATTACCCGCGTGCAATTGCGGCGCATGCTGTCGCACATCGTCACGGAAGTCCGGGTCGCCACCGATGGCGCCGAAGGTCTGGCGCTATGGCGCGAGTGGCGGCCCGATCTGGTGGTCGCCGACATCATGATGCCGGTGATGAATGGCCTGGACATGAGCCGGGCCATCAAGGAAGAAGAGCCGGAAACGCAGATCATCGTGGTGTCTTCCTCCTCGGAGGTGGAACACCTGCGCCAGGCCCTCGACATCGGCATCGATCGCTATGTTTCCAAACCCGTGGACGAACGCCTGCTGCATGACGCCATCGGCAAATGCCTGCGCGACTTGCGGCGTCTGCGTGACTTGCGCATGGCCCGCCTGGTGTTCGAGGCGGCGGGCGAGGGCGTGGTGGTGACCGACACGAAGGGCACCATTCTCGCGGTCAACCCGGCCTTCTGCGAGATTTCCGGCTATCGCGAGGACGAGGCGCTGGGCCAGACCCCGGCCATGCTCTCCTCCGGCCACCATGACGCGGAGTTTTACCGTCACATGTGGGAGAGCCTGCGAGGCCTGGGACGCTGGTCGGGGGAGATACTCAATCGGCGCAAGAACGGCGAGATTTATCCGGAATGGCTATCCATCGTTGCCGTGGATGAACCCGGCATGCACACGACTCGCTACATCGGCCTGTTTTCCGACATCACCGAGCGCAAACGCGAGGAAGAACGCATCCGCCGCCTGGCGCATTACGACGTGCTGACCGGCCTGCCCAACCGCATCCTGTTCGGCGACCACATGCAGCGCTCGCTGGCCCGCCTGCACCGGCGCGGCGGCCAGATGGCCGTGCTCTATCTGGATCTGGACCGCTTCAAACCCGTCAATGACAACTATGGCCATGCCTTCGGCGATCAGGTACTGAGCGAAGCGGCGCGCCGCATGGCCGCCTGTATGCGCGATACCGACACCATCAGCCGGCGTGGCGGCGATGAATTCGTCGCCACCCTGGAAGCCCAGGATGCCAAGGACACCGCCGCCCTGGTCAGCCGCAAGTTGATCGAGGCGATATCGCAGCCTTATCTGATCGAGGGTCGGCAGGTTTCCATCGGGGCCAGCATCGGCGTGGCGATCTATCCCGATGATGGCGCCGATGCGGAGGATCTGCTGGCCTCGGCGGATGCCGCCCTCTACACCGCGAAACAGGATGGTCGCGGCGACTTTCGTTTTTACCGCAGCGAAGACCAGCGCGCGGTCGAGGCCCGCCTTTCCCTGGATGACGCGCTACGGCGCGGCTTGACCGAAGATCGTTTTCAACTGCGCTACCTGCCGGAAATCTGCCTGCGGCATGGCCGGGTGGATCGACTGGAAGCCTTGTTACGCTTCCGCCACCCCGAGGGCGAAATCATGGATGCGCGCCACTTCATGTCGCACGCGGAAAAACTCGGCATCACCCAGGATCTGGGCCGGTTGACGCTGCGCGAGGCTGCTCGCGCCATTGCCGCGCTCAGCACCGCGTTTCCCAAATTGCCGGCGGCATCCCGTCCCGGCCTCACCCTTGATCTGTCCGCCCAGCAACTGGCCGGCATGGGGGACGTGCAAGACGTGCTCGAATTGTTGCGTAGCAACAACCTGCCGGCGGACGCGGTCACTTTCGAGTTCCCCGAAAGCGCCGTCACCGGCAACGAGACCGGACTCGCCAATCTGCACACGCTGGCCGAGGCCGGCCTGCAATTCGCGCTGGACGATTTCGGCGCCGGTTTCTGTTCCTTCAGCCTGTTGCAGCAACTGCCGCTGACGGCGATCAAGATCGATCTGTTCTTTATCGAGGAAATCGAGACCAACCCACAAAGCCGGGAACTGGTCGCCGCCCTCATCGCCTTTACCAAGCGACTGGGCATCCGCACCATCGCCGAAGGCGTGGACAGCCCCGGCCAACTCGCCTTCCTGCGCGAAAATGGCTGCGATGCCGCGCAAGGGTTTTTGTTCGGCGAACCACTCGCCGCCGAAGAGCTGGCGCCCTACCTGCGCGAGCGCCGCTGGCTCCGGTGGTTCGATTGAGTTCGGATGGTCGGCGGAGCCGGAACCAAACAGGTAGCCCGGATGCAGCGAAGGCGGAATCCGGGAAGGGGTGTGGCGCGTCCCCCGGATTCCGCTGCGCTGCATCCGGGCTACATGGCTGCCGAAATAGTTCAAATGCCTGATCTATTGACCATTCTCAGCAATCGGACAGATGCGTAAGATGCGAGCCGCTACGCAAGGTAGCTTGCAAAAAAGGAGATTCCCACATGAAATCTATCGTTATCGCCGCTGCCGCCGCTCTGGCACTCACCACCGGTATCGCTTCCGCCGACCAGGCGCTGGCTCAGAAAAGCGCTTGCATGAGCTGCCATCAGCTCGACAAGAAAGTCGTTGGTCCGTCCTTCAAGGATGTGGCCAAGAAGTACAAGGGCGACGCCAAGGCCAACGATCATCTGGTCACCGTCATCAAGAAGGGTGGCAAGGGCGTTTGGGGCCCGGTTCCCATGCCGCCGCACCCGCAAGTGTCCGACGACAATGCCGAGAAACTGGCCAAGTGGGTTCTGTCCCTCTAAGCCAGCCTTTCAAGGCAAAAAAGCCGCCTTCGGGCGGTTTTTTGTTTCCTGATGCGCAAGCAGCCGTAGCCGTGGGTTGGGCAGCGGAGTCGTTGTCCGCTTTAGCGGCTTACGAATCCGGCGTGCCCCTTGCGGGTGCAAAGCGCAGCGTGCCCAACCCCCCACAGCCAATACCGTAATGGCGTAGGTTGGGCAAAGCGCAGCGTGCCCAACAACCCGTCGCCATATTGGGCACGCTTCGCTTTGCCCAACCCACGCTTCAATCCAGGCTTTATTCGAGGCTGTTTGCGAATCAGGTTTTGTTTTGGCGCGCGGCACCTCGATCTCGTACCGTTGAACTCATGGCCGCTCAAGAACTCCTCCCCGTCACCCTGCTCACCGGCTTTCTCGGCAGCGGCAAGACCACCCTGCTCAATCACCTGTTGCGCCATCTGCCGCTCACCGCCGTGGTGATGAACGAATTCGGCGAGGTCGGCCTCGATCATCAGTTGCTGGAAGAAACGCGCGGGCCGCTGGCGCTGCTCTCCGGCGGCTGCCTCTGTTGCCAGGTGCAGGGCGCGCTGGCGCCGACCCTGAAGAATCTCTACATGGGACGGCGCGACGGCAAGCTGCCGCCCTATGAACGCATCATCATCGAGACCACCGGCATCGCCGACCCGGCGCCCATCCTCGACACCCTGCTCGCCGAACGCTGGATCGCCGCGCGGCACAAACTGGATGGCGTCGTCACCACGGTGGACGCGGTGCTGGGCGCGGGGCAACTGGATAGCCATTACGAAGCCGTGCGCCAGGTGGCGGTGGCGGATCGCCTGCTGCTGACCAAGAGCGACCAGGCCGATGGCGCTTCGGTGGCCGCCCTGCGCGCGCGGCTGCATGAGCTGAATCCCGCCGCGCCGATTCTCGATGTGGTGAACGGCGTCATCGACCCGACGCTGATTACCGGCCTCGGCTTGTTCAGTACTGCCGGCAAGCTTCCCGATGTCGCGCGGTGGCTGGCGCACCAGCGTTACCGGCCGGCGGCGCGTTCTCCGCTGGGCGGCAGGACGCCGCCCGCCGCAGCGGCGCCGCACGACGAGCGCATCCGTGCCTTCAGTCTCACCTTCGATGAGCCACTCGACTGGGCCGGGGTGTCTTCCGCGCTGGAAATGCTGCAAGCCTTCAAATCGCAAAACCTGTTGCGCATGAAGGCCATCGTCAACGTGAAGGGCAAGGCCAATCCGGTGGTGCTGCACGGCGTGCAGCACCTCTTCTACCCGCCCGTCGAGCTGCCGGCCTGGCCCGATGCGGACCAACGCAGCCGCTTCGTGTTCATCACCGCCGACCTCGATGAGGCCTTCGTCGCCAAGCTGCTGGACGACTTCACCCAGGCGGCAGGAGGGGGCCGCTAACGAGCCGGCTCATTCCCTCACCGGCCGTTTCGCCAGCTTTCGTTGCAAGGTGCGCCGGTGCATTTTCAGGGCGCGGGCGGTGGCGGAGAGGTTGCCATCGTGTTCCGCCAGCACTTTCTGGATGTGTTCCCACTCCAGGCGATCGACCGACATCGGCTCCTCCGCCGGCAACACCGCCGCGTCGCCTTCCTCGCGCCCGAGCGCGGCGAGGATTTCCTCGACACCGGCCGGTTTCGCCAGGTAGTGCACCGCGCCCAGCTTGATTGCCTCGACCGCCGTGGCGATGCTGGCATAGCCGGTGAGCAGGAGGATGCGCAGTTCCGGGCTGGCCGCCTTGAGCGGGGCAATCAGGCGCAGGCCGGAATCGGTGGCCAGACGCAGATCCAGCACGGCGGCGTCGAAACCGCCTTGCGCCGCCTGTGCCAGCGCGGTTTCACCGTCGTGTGCCCGGGCCACCTGGTGGCCGCGCCGACGCAAGGCCTGGGCCAGTGTTTCAGCGAACACCGGGTCGTCATCCACCACCAGCATGCGCCAGGCGATCATTCCGGCTTCTCCGGTTGGGCATGTGTCCGCTCTATAGCGCCGACACGGGCAACGGGGTTCACCGTCCGGCTCCCACGGGCAACGACACGCGGGCGATGGCGCCGCCCTCGGGCCGGTCGGACAGGCTCAAACCGCCACCCAGGCGCGCCAGGGCGGCGCGCGCCAGGTCGAGGCCGACCCCCCAGCCGCCTTTGTTGTTTTCGCTTGCCAGGCCCGGGCCGCGATCCAGTACCGCGATGATCAGATGCTTGCCTTCGACGCCGGCGCGCACCGAAATCGCTTCGGGCGATGCGTCCGCCGCGTTGTTGAGCAAGGTCATCAACACCGCTTCGAGCGCGGAGTCGTGTGCCTGTGCCGGCGTTTCCGCGTCGATTTCCAGATGCACCCGCGCCTCCGGGCGCAGCAGACCCCAGTGTTCCACCACCCGCGCCAGCCAGATTCCGGTCGGCATTTCCGAGCCCGCCGCCGCGCCGCGCGCGCGGGCGGCGTCGCCGAGGCGGGCGAGCACCTGTTGCATGCGCGCGCTCTGTTCCGCGAGCAGGGTCAGCGGCGCCTCAAGTTCGTCGTCTCCCGCGTAATCGCGCCTGAGGTCGTCCAGGGTCAGGCGCAACGAAGCCAGTGGTGTCGCGAGATCATGCGCGGCGGCGGCGGCTTGCACGCCGAGCGCGAACAATTGTTCGTCGCGCAGGCGCGCCTCGCGTGCCGCCGCCAGTTGCGCGTCGCGGTGCCTCAAGGTGGCCGCGAGCTGGCCGGCAAAGGCCGCCACCAGCGCGGCGGTGAGCAAGAAATTCAGCCACATGCCCAGCAAATGCAGGTCCACCGCCGCATCCGCCGACACCCGCAAGGCCAGTGGCTGGTAATGGTCCATCAACAGGGTGTAGAGCCCGCCCACCCACAGCGCCATCCCCCACGCGAACAGCGCCGGCAGCATGACGGCGGCAAGAATCAGCGGCACCAGCAACAGCGATATGAAGGGGTTGGCATAACCGCCGGTGAGATACACCAGGGCGGCGATGAGGGTGGCATCGACGGCGAGATGGAGGGCCAACTCGAACAGCGGCGTGCCGCCCATGCGCAAGCGCGCCCAGGCGACCCCATTGAGCAGCAGGTGCAACAGCAGGAGCAGGGCCAGTGAGAGCAGAGGCGGGCTGGCATTCAGGGTGAACAAAGCCAGCAGGATGCCCAGCAGCTCCACCAGAACCAGCGCCGCGCGCGTCAGCATCAGGCGGACCTGCGCCTCGCGTGGTACAGCCTCAAGCCAGTCGGCGGGTTGCGGGAGGGCGGGTATGCGTGGCATGCGCGGATTCTAGCGGGCGCCCGGCGGCGCGGCACCACCCCCTCGTTCACGCGACGGTTCCGGTGGCAATGATGGACCGTCGCCCAGACTCATACCCGATTGGAAATGACTGCCGGGTGACGCCCCTTGCCGCGTTGGGCTACCATCCGCCGGATTGAATATTCCTCAGGAGAAAACGATGGCTCGTATGGTGCAGTGCGTAAAACTCGGCCGCGAGGCCGAAGGCATGGATTTCGCGATGCTGCCGGGTGAACTCGGCAAACGCGTGTTCGAGAACGTGTCCAAGGAAGCCTGGCAGGGCTGGATCAAGCTCCAGACCATGATAATCAACGAGAACCGTCTCAACCTGGCCGATGCCCAGCATCGCAAATACCTGATGGAACAGGCGGAAAAGTATTTCTTCGGCGAGGGCGTCGGCGCCCCCGACGGTTTCCGCCCCCACTAACCCGCGCCCGGGCGGGCCGCTCGTCGGCGCTCCTACCGCCTCACGCATCACGTCACACACCTATGACCGACAAGCAGACCCATTTCGGCTTCAAGACCGTCGCGGAAGAAGAGAAAGCCGCCCGCGTCGCCGAGGTGTTCCACTCCGTGGCGCAACGCTACGACGTGATGAACGACCTCATGTCCATGGGGCTGCACCGCCTCTGGAAGCGCTTTCTTTCCCTGCACGCGCGGGTGCGACCGGGCGCGAAGATACTCGACATCGCCGGCGGCACCGGCGACATCTCCCGCCTGCTGGCGAAGGATGCCGGCCCCACCGGCGAGGTATGGCTGACCGACATCAACGGTTCCATGCTGGGTGTGGGCCGTGATCGCATGATGGATCAGGGCCTGATGCTGCCGGTGGCGCAGTGCGACGCCGAGAAACTGCCGTTTCCGTCCGATTATTTCGATCTGGTCACGGTGGCCTTCGGCCTGCGCAACATGACCCACAAGGAAGACGCCCTGGCCGAGATGCGGCGGGTGCTGAAGCCCGGTGGCAAGCTGATGGTGCTGGAGTTCTCCAAGGTCTGGAAACCGCTGGCGCCGATCTACGACACCTACTCCTTCCAGATTCTCCCGCGCCTGGGCGACCTGGTGACCAAGGACGCGGAAAGCTACCGCTACCTGGCCGAATCCATCCGCATGCACCCGGACCAGGAAACCCTGAAAGGGATGATGGAATCGGTCGGTTTTCAGCGCGTGGATTTCTTCAATCTCACCGTCGGCGTCGTCGCGATGCACGTGGGATACAAGGTTTGATGCGGACGGGACGTGCGCGGTATCGCCATGATCGAGTTCAATCCGATTTCTAAGCGTGGCCATCAAGTCAGCAGCATCGCGTCTGGGAGCCAACAGCAATGAGAGCAATCAAATTCACATCCTGGCGGGACGGTGGCTTTTTTATCGGGTTTCTCAACGATTACCCTGACTACCTGACCCAGGGCACCAGCAAGGAAGAGCTGACCGAGAACCTGAAAGACCTTCTGGTCGATCTTGAATCGGGGCAGGTGCCGTACATCCACAAAGTCGAAGAGTTATTGGTCGCCTGAATGAAAAGGCGCGATTTGATCCGGGCACTTGAGGAGATGGGCTGTGCCCTTGTTCGCAATGGTGGCCGCCACGATTGGTACACCAATCCGAATACCAAACAATCTCAACCCGTGCCGCGCCATAACGAGATCAATGAGCTTCTGGCGAAGTCGATCATCAAGAAACTGAGCAACGGCTAGCCGCCCGTCGGCTCGGCTCGGTGTTTATTGCCAACCAATACACGAATCACAGCGAAATCAATATGAACATGCAGCCGGTCAAGGAATTCCTCCTGGAGTTGCAGGAGCTCATCGTCGAACGCATGGAGCAGATCGACGGCAAGCCGTTCCGGAGCGATGCCTGGGAGCGGCCCGGCGGTGGCGGTGGCCTTACCCGCTTGATCGAGGATGGCAATTTTCTCGAACGCGGCGGCGTCAACTTCTCGCATGTGACCGGCGACAAGCTGCCGCCCTCGGCCAGCGCCCACCGCCCGGAACTGGCCGGTCGCCACTGGGAAGCGATGGGCGTGTCGCTGGTGATGCACCCGCGCAATCCCTACGTGCCCACCACCCACATGAACGTGCGTTGCTTCGTCGCGGAAAAACCGGGCGAAGAACCGGTGTGGTGGTTCGGCGGCGGCATGGACCTGACGCCCTATTACGGCTTCGAGGAAGACGCCGTGCACTTCCACGCCATGTGCAAGCGCGCGCTCGACCCCTTCGACGCCGAGTACTACCCGCGCTTCAAGAAGTGGTGCGACGAGTATTTCTACCTCAAGCACCGCAACGAACCGCGCGGCATCGGCGGCATCTTCTTCGATGACCTCTGTGATCTCCCCTCGCCCGCGGGCGGGAGAGGGGCCGGGGGTGAGGGGAACGCCTCGGCGCCGGGTGCCGAGGCGTTCGAGAACTGTCTGAACCTGATCGAGAGCGTCGGCGACCACTTCCTGGCGGCCTATCTGCCCATTGTCGAGCGTCGCGGTGATCTGCCCTACGGTGAACGGGAGCGCGATTTCCAGGCCTACCGGCGCGGCCGCTATGTCGAATTCAACCTGGTGTTCGACCGCGGCACCCTGTTCGGCCTGCAATCCGGCGGCCGCACCGAGTCCATCCTGATGTCCATGCCGCCCATCGTGAAATGGCGCTACGACTGGAAGCCCGATCCGGGCAGCGAGGAAGCGCGCCTATATAGCGACTTTCTGCGCCCGCGCGACTGGCTGGGCGAGTTTCCGGGTTGATCCATGTCGTCTGAAGTCGATCTGCCCGAGGGCGCGCGCCCAACCTCTACGCCTGCCTCCGAGCCGCCGCCCCGCGTGCTGCCGCCGGACCCCTTGAAGCGCAAGATTCGCCGTTTCCAGATCGCGATGTTGATCATTTTCATGATCATCATCGGCGCCGTGATCGCCGCCTACGAAATGATCGCCTCGCCATTCCAGGCCATGCTGTTGGCGGGCTATGGCAAGCGCCTGACTTTTCAGATCGAAGCGGGCGAGAACCCCGCGCTGCGCGTGCCGAAGCATGGCCCCTACGACATCCGCAACGGCTATACCGAGTTGCCGAATTTCGTGCGCGGGCTGAAGGAACAGGGCTTCGAAGTCACCGCGCAGGCGCGCATTTCGCCGGACATGGCGCGCATCCTCGATTACGGCCTGTATCTGCCCTACAAGGAAAAGTCGGTCACCGGCCTCACCCTGCTCGATTGCAGCAACAAGCCGCTGCATGAGGCGCGTTACCCGCGCTATGCCTATGCCGATTTCAACGCCGTGCCGCCGATCATCGCCAATACCCTGTTGTTCATCGAAAACCGCGAACTGCTCGACCCCAACCATCCGGAACGCAACCCCGCCGTGGAATGGGATCGCCTGGCCCAGGCGGTGATGGAAAAGGCGATCCAGGCCGTGGACCCGTCGCGCAATGTGCCAGGAGGTTCCACCCTGGCCACCCAGATCGAGAAATACCGCCATTCGCCCGATGGCCTGACCATGACGGCCTCCGACAAGCTCACCCAGATGGCCTCCGCCTCGCTGCGCGCCTACCTGGATGGCGAGGACACACGCGCCAGCCGGCGCCGCATCGTGCTCGATTACCTCAATACCGTGCCCTTGTCCGCCGCGCCCGGTTTCGGTGAGATCAACGGCATCGGCGAGGGGCTGGAGGGCTGGTACGGGATGGACTTCGACAAGGTCAACCAGTTGTTGATGCGCCCGCACGACACCCCGGAGGAAGCGCGCGCCTACAAACATGTGCTTGGCCTGCTGATCTCGCAGCGCAAACCCTCGTATCACCTGTTGTCCGGAGCCGGGCGCAAGAGCCTGAATGCCTATGCCGACACGCATCTCAGGTTGCTGACGGCGGCCAAGGTCATCACGCCGGCCTTCCGCGACCTCGCCCTGCGCGAAAAGATCGCCTTTCAAAGCAACGACGGCCGGAAGTCCGCGAATGGCGGTTTCGCCGAAAACAAGGCGGCCAGCACCCTGCGCGTGGAACTCGCGGGAGACCTGGGCGTGCAGCGCCTCTACGATCTCGACCGCCTCGACATCAAGGCCAACGCCACCCTGCATGGCGCCACCCAGCGCACGGTATCGGCTTTTCTGCGGCGCCTGTCCGACCCCGTGGTGGTGGAAGCCGCCGGCCTCTACGGGCACTACCTGCTGTCGCCGCAAAACGACCTGTCCAAACCCATCTACAGCTTCACGCTCTACGAAAACACCCAGGATGGCGCGCTGTTGCGAGTCCAGGCGGATAACCTGAACCAGCCCTTCGACATCAACAAGAGCGCCAAACTGGACATGGGCTCCTCGGCCAAGCTGCGCACGCTGCTCACCTACCTGCATCTGGTTACCGAACTGCACGATCAATACGCCGAAGCGTCGCGCGCCGACCTGCTCAAACTGAAGATCGGCGACAAGGATCTGCTCTTGCAGTGGGTACGCGATTACTTGTTGCGGAGCGCGGACAAATCGCTCACGCCCATGCTGGAAGCGGCGATGGCGCGGCGATATTCCGCCAGTCCGGCGGAGTCCTTCTTCACCGGCGGCGGCCTGCACCGCTTCTCCAATTTCCACGGCGACGACGACCATAAAGTCATGGACTTGTGGGAGGCCACGCGCAATTCCGTGAACCTGCCATTCATCCGCCTGATGCGCGACCTGGTACGCCATTTCATCTACCGCGACCCGAAAGGCGCGGCGCAAATCCTGGCCGACCCCGAAGACCCCCGGCGTGAGGACTACCTGAAACAATTCGCCGACAAGGAGGGCAAGGCCTATCTGGCCCGTTTCAACAAGAAATACAAAGGCTTGAAGCCGGAAGAAACGCCCGCCGCCCTGCTCAACCACCTCACCGCCAACCCCAAGCGTCTGGCCGCGGTTTACCGCTATCTGGAACCGAAAGCCGATGTCGTCGCCTTCACCGATTTCCTGAAAACGCGCCTCAACAACCCCGCCAGCCTCGACGAAAGCGACTATCAGTACCTGTTCGAAACCTACGGGCCGGACAAATTCAACCTCGCCGACCGTGGCTACATCAGCCAGATTCACCCCCTGGAGCTCTGGCTGGTGGCCTACTTGCGCGCGCATCCCGGCGCCAAATGGAGCGAGATCGTCAAGGCCAGCACGCAGGAGCGGATCGATGTCTACGCCTGGCTGCTCAACACCAGCCACAAGAATGCGCAGGACATCCGCATCCTCTCCCTGCTGGAAATCGAAGCCTTCCAGGAAATCCACAAGCGCTGGCGTCGCCTCGGCTACCCGTTCGGCAGCCTGGTGCCGTCCTACGCGACCTCCATCGGTTCCTCCGCCGACCGCCCCGCCGCCCTGGCCGAATTGATGGGCGTGATCGCCAACGACGGCGCAAAACTGCCGCCGGTCACCCTGACCCGTGTGGAACTCGCCGGCGGCACGCCCTACCAAACGCTCCTCAAGCGCCGCCGGCCCACAGCGGAGCGCATCTTCCCGGAAGAAGTCGCCTCCGTGGTGAAGCGGGCTCTCGCCAATGTGGTGCAAGAGGGCACCGCCCGCCGCCTGCGTGGCAGCTTCCAACTGGATGACGGCAGTTTCCTGCCGATCGGCGGCAAGACCGGAACCGGCGACCACCGCCTGGAGGTCTATTCCGCCCGCGGCCAGGTGCTCGAATCCAAAGTCATGAACCGCACCGCCACCTTCGCCTTCTACCTCGGGCCGCGCTTCTTCGGCGTGATGACGGTGTTCGTGCCGGGCGAGGCGGCGGCGAACTACCACTTCACCAGCGCCATCGCCGTGCAGATATTGAAGGACATGGAGCCCGCCCTGCGCGGCCTGGTGCTGGGCAACGAGCGGCCGGAACCCACCTGGCAGGAATCGGCGCTGGCGTTCGACAGCGAAGAAGCCACGCCCAGCGGCGCCCCGCCCAAAGCGGGAGCACTGCCGCCACCGGGAACCCCGGCGGCCGCGGTGGCGGCGACAACCTCGGCGCCGGCCGCCGCCAAACCGGTAGCGCGCAAACCCGCCCCGGCAAAGCCGGCGGCCAAGCCCGTGGTCAAGCCCGATCCGGTGCCCATGGAACTGCCGGCGGCCCCGCCACCGCCACAAATGGACAAACCCGATCCGCCGCCCCCGCCGCGCGCCCCGCCACCGACCAACGCCAAGCCGCCGAAAAAACCCGCCTTTTCCTGGCAGGAAGGCGACAACCCCTTGTTCTGAACGAAAGACGGCGCGCATTGCCCGCGTGGCGTCAAGCTGGCCACCGGAAGCGCGCGGCACCGCGCCTGGCGCACTTGATCTATCTACTAGATAGATCGTTGCAATCACAACTATCCATTGGATGGATCATTCGTCTCTCCGTAGCATGGCTTCCGTGGTCAACGCACCGCCTTCAACCCTCAGGAGAAACGCAATGGAAAACGCCAAGTCACCCACCATTCAGAACCTCGAAGCCGCTTTCGCCGGCGAGTCGATGGCCCACATCAAATACAGGTGGTTCGCCAAACAGTGCCGCGCCGCCGGTGACGAAGCCACCGCCCGCGTGTTCGAGGAAACCGCCGCGCAGGAAGTGCAACATGCCTTCGGCCACGCCGAGTTGTTGTTCGCCGGCGAAACCATGACCCCGGAGAAATGCCTCAAGTACGCCATCGAGGGCGAGACCCACGAGTACACCGAGATGTACCCCAAGTTCCGCCACGAGGCGATGGAAGAGGGAAACCACGCGGCGGTCGCCGAGATGGACGAACAGATCGCCGAATCGAAGGAACATGCCGCCCAGTTCCAGGCCGTGCTCGCCAAAGCCGCCAAGCGCTTCGCCGCCTTGGCCCGAGTCGAAGAGAAACACGCCAATCATTACCAGGCGCAGCTCGACCAGATTTCCGCCTGAATCTCTCAACCGATCAAAGGAAACATCATGAAAATCTACGAATGCATCGTGTGTGGTTATGTTTACGACGAAACCCAGGGTGACCCGGAACACGGCATCCAGGCCGGCACCCGCTGGGCCGACGTGCCGGAAGACTGGGCCTGCCCGGATTGCGGCGTCGCCAAGGCCGATTTCGAGATGCGCGAAATCTGATTGAACTCCCCCGTAGGAGCCGCGTAGGTTGGGCAAAGCGAAGCGTGCCCAACATCGCCGCGGTTCGTTGGGCACGCTTCGCTTTGCACCCGCAAGGGGCACGCCGGATTCGTAAGCCGCTAAAGCGGACAACGACTCCGCTGCCCAACCTACGGCCTACGCGCCCCTCCCCGATTGGGAGAGGGGCCAAACCCACAGGAGCCCCCCATGTCCCCAATCGTCATCCTCGGCAGCGGCCTGGCCGGTTACGGTCTGCTGCGTGAATTCCGCAAACGCGACACGAGTACGCCGGTCACGCTGATTACCGCCGACGATGGCCGTGTCTACAGCAAGCCGAATCTGTCCAACGCCCTGAGCCAGAAGCGCACGCCCGCGCAACTGGCCTCGGAAACAGCGGAACAGGCGGCGGCCAAATTCAATGCCACGATCCTCACGCATACCCGGGTCGCGGCCATCGACCCGGCCAACAAGGTGGTACGCACCGCCGGCGGTGAAATTCCCTACGGCCGTCTGGTGCTCGCCCTCGGCGCCGACCCCTTCCCGCACGGTCTGGGCGGCGACGCAGCCAAGGACGTAATCAGCGTCAACGATCTCGATGACTACACCCGCTTTCGCGCCGCGCTGGAAGGCAAACGCCATGTCGCCATCCTCGGCGGTGGCCTGATCGGCTGTGAATTCGCCAACGACCTGGCGGCCAGCGGCCATGCCGCGAGCGTCGTTCACCTCGGCCCCTGGCCGCTGGAACGCCTGATTCCCGAAGAGGCCGGCCGGGCGCTGGCGGAAACCCTGGAGAGCCAGGGCGTGGCCTGGCGCTTCGGCCAAACGGCGAAACGAGTGGATCACCGCGACGGTGGTTACCGCCTCACCCTGGACGATGGCAGCCGGATCGAAGCCGATATGGTGCTCTCCGCCATCGGCCTGCGATCACGCACGCAACTGGCGCGGGATGCCGGTATCCCGGTGAATCGCGGCATCGTGGTCAATCGGAAACTGGAAACCGGGGTCGCGGACATTTATGCGATCGGCGATTGCGCCGAAGTGGCCGGCCATGTACTGCCCTTCGTCCAGCCCTTGTTGCTCCAGGCCCGCGCGCTCGCCGCCATCCTCGCCGGCGAGGACATTCAGGTGAGCTACCCGGCGATGCCGGTGATGGTGAAAACCAGTGCCTACCCGATCGCCGTGCTGCCTCCGGCGCCGGGTGCGGAGGGGAGTTGGCGGGTGGAGCAGAACGAAAACGGCATCGTCGCCCTGCACCAGAACGAAGCCGGCAACCTCGATGGTTTCGCCTTGACCGGAGGCGAAACCGGCCGCCGGGCGGAGCTGGCGAAACAGGTGGGGGCGCTATTGCCATAGGGTGCGCCGCGCACACCACAACACTGGTGGAGCGGTTAGAGCAGAGGTTCCCCCCTTTCTCAAAGGGGGGCAGGGGGGATTTCTGAGACGGCAGCTCAGGCAAACGTCGCCAAATCCCCCTCAATCCCCCTTTGAAAAAGGGGGAAGCCACGCCTCTCAACGCTCCTTGTACTTCACCACCTCCCGCGCCTGTATCCGGTAGCCGGATTTGCCCATCGCCGTATCGGAGTGGCCGATCGTCAGTTTGCCGCTGACCCATACCGCCTCCATGTTCTTCACGCCCTTGACCGGCTTGTCCGGCATGACGTGGATGATCTGGTTGGCGGGCGGTGGCGGTACATGGATGCAGGCGCCGAAATAGGGCACCAGCAGGAATTCGCGCAACTCGTTGGGGCCGCCATCGAGCGAGACGACGAAACCGGGAATGCGGATGTCGCGACCGTCCATCGCCGGGTTGACCGGCGCCGCGTCCCAGGCGCGGCGCATTTGCGCCAGGGCATCCGCCGCGCGCGGGTCGGCGTCGTCCAACTTGGCCAGATCGATGCCCTTGAACGCGGCCATCGGGTCCCATCCCTTGGGCAACAGATCGTCCCAGTCCGTGGTCTTGTAGGCGGATTTGGCTTTCGCGCCCTCGGGCAGGCGGTCGCCCACTTTGTAGTCGGCGCTCAGCGCGGGGGCGGCAAGCAACAAGGCCAGAAGCAGGCCGGTGAATGTTTGTTTCATGGATGTCTCAATCGATTGAACAAGCGCCGTAGGTTGGGCAAAGCGAAGCGTGCCCAACATCGCGGCGGTTCGTTGGGCACGCTTCGCTTTGCCCAACCTACGGCACAAAGGTTTCCATGTTCATACGCGTCTCACTCGATTGAACAAGGCCACCAGCCCGGCCACCGCCGTCAACGCCAGCACGATGGCCGCGCCCGAGGGCAGGTCGAACAGGCCGGAAGCGATCAGGCCGACAGCATACCCCGTCGCCCCGATGACCAGCCCGCGCCCGAGGCGTTCGCCGCTGACCAGGGCCGGCACGATCAGGCTGGCGAACACCAGGTAGATGCCCACCACCTGAACCGAAGCGGTGATGGTGACGGCGAACAGCATATAGAAGCCCAAGGGCGAGTCGCGCCAGCCGAGCCCGAACCAGGCCGCCAGCACCAGGGCCGTGACCACGGCGAGGGGAACGAGGTCGCTCCAGGTGGTCCATAGAATCTGGCCCACCAGCAGTTCCCGCAGATGTTCCGCGCCATGCGGGTCGTGGCTCATCAGAATCAGCGCGAGACAGGCGGCACAGACGAAGGTGACGCCGATGATCGCCTCCTGTCGTGAGTTTTCGTCCCCTCGGGCGAGTTTTTCCATGCGATGCAGGAACAACGCCCCCAGCAGCGCCGCCGAGACCGCGCCGGCCTGGGAGAGCCAGGGACTACCCTCGCCGCCCAGGCCATGGGCGATCACCACACCCAGGCCGGCGATCTGGGCGATGGCGAGATCGAGAAAGATGATGCCGCGTTTCAGCACCGTCTGGCCCAGCGGCACATGGCTGGCCAGCACCAGCAGTCCCGCCACGAAGGCGGGCAGGAGAATGCCGAATTCAAGAGCGTCGAGATTCATGCTGCCCCCCGTGTAGCGCCGGCTTCCAGCCGGCGTCTTTGTGCAAACCGAAAGAAGCCGGCTGGAAGCCGGCGCTACAAGGGCGCCTCATTTCAGACCTCCTTTCAATTTCGCCAGGGTGTCGTCGAACAAGCCGAACAGGTCCGTCGCCCGCGCCGAACCGCCCACCGTGTAGGGCAGTTCCACGGCGTCGATGCCGGCGCGCTCGGCCAGCCATTCGGCGGGCTTGGGCGACTGGTAGGGCGTGCGCAGGATCATCCGCGCCGGCCGCGCCTTCAGCCCTTGCAGCAGGCTGGCCAGCGAGGACACCGAAGGCTCGATACCGGGCTTGGGCTCCAGGTCCGCCACCACTTTCAGGCCCAGCCAGTCGGCCAGATAGCTCCAGCTTCGGTGCTGCACCACCACCGGCACGCCACGCAGCGGCGCGGCGTCCTTCTCCCAACGGGCGATGGCCGCGTTCATGCGCAACTGGAAATCCTGATTGCGAGCGGCGTAATGGGCGGCGTTGGCCGGGTCCAGCTCCGCCAGCCGGCGTGCCAGAGCCTGGGCGACGACCGGAAGATTGCGCGGGTCGGCGTGCAGATGCGGATTGCCGCCAGGGTGGACGTCGCCCTGGGCGCGGTCGGCGATGCCGGTTTTCTCCAGCAGGCGAACATGGGCCGCCGCCTCGAAATACCCCGCCTGCCCCGGCTGGATGCGAGCGTTGCCGGATTCCCGCGTGAGCAGCGGCAACCAGCCGATCTCCAGGTCGGCGCCGGTGCATACCAGCAGGTCGGCGTTGCGGGCGCGGGCGATCAGCGACGGCCGCGCCTCGATGTGATGCGGGTTCTGCCGCGCCGTGGTGGCGCTACTGACGCGCGCCAGATCGCCTGCCAGTTCCCGGGTGAGCGCCGCCCACTCGGGCTCGCAGGCGAGCACGTTGAGGGCGGCCTGGGCGGTGTTCGCCGCCAGAAGCAGCGCGATTAATACAAGTCGGTTGAGCATGATGTCGGTTCCTTTTGTGGCTCCCCCCTTTCCCAAAGGGGGGCTGGGGGGGGATTTCTGCATGGGTTGCGCGGCGGCGAGCGTCGCCAAATCTGATGAAGCCCCTGATAAAGCCCCTAAGCGAAGGACTAAGCCGCCAAAAGACGGCGGCCAAGTCCCTGCTTATACCCTGCGGTACCCCCTGCCCCCCTTTGGAAAAGGGGGGTGAAGTAGGTTGGGCAAAGCGAAGCGTGCCCAACACCGCGGCGGTATGAAATTTCTGCTTCAGAACTTGTGGCCGCCGTGCGCCCCCAGGCTGTGGATGTATTGCAACGTGGCCTGGTTGTCGTCCGGACTGCCTTGCATGGAACGGTCGCGCGCCAGTTGCAGACGGAAACGGGAGAACTCGCTGGGCGAATAATCCGCCATCAGGCTCCACTTGCTCGGGCGATAGTCGGCCGGCGGCAGCGGCAGCAGGCCGAAATCGACCGTGCCGCTGTCGAGCCTGTCGTAGCGCAGGCCGGCGCGCCAGCGCGGCATGAACTGGTAGACGCCCTGCGCGTACCAGCCGGATTGCCTGGTGTGATGGGCGTCGCTGTCATTCACGCCCAGCGCGCAGGCGCCGCCATCGACAGTGTTGTCGACACAGTTGATGTCGCCCGCCTCGTTGCGCCGGAAATACTCCGTCTGGAACTTGAAGTTGCGCGCTTTCGGGTTGCCGTCCGGCGCCCATTTCCAGACGAAATCCGCCAGCCAGGTGTTCGACTTGCCGCTGAACAGGGTTTCCGCCTCGACGCCGCCCAGGTCTTCGACATGGCTGCTCCGGTTCTTTGGCTTGGCGGAAAGATAGGACAGGCCGGCGCGCCAGGAGGCTGCGTCGCCGACATCGTCACCGACATGCGCGAACGCCGACCAGGCGCCGGCGCCGTTGCGGTTGCCGCCGTCGTCGGAGCCGGGGAAATTGCCGCCGCGACCGAGTTCCGCGCCGAATTCCAGGAAGGTAGCGGTCGGCGCCAGCCATTTCACCTGGACGCCATCCTGCGCCAGGTGCTCGCCGAAGAGGGCGTTGTACATCAGGCTGTTGTCGGCGAAATCCCAGGCGTGCGGGTGCTGCTCATTGGCGTAGCCGATGCCGGAGAGGAAGCGGCCGCCCTTGACGGAAAAACCGTTGCCCAGCCCCAGGGTCTGGAACCAGGCCTCTTCCACTTCCGCCGCACCGTCGAGCAGAGCGATGTTGGCGTAACCGCGCAGGGTGGGGTCGATGTTGGCGGCCAGGGTCAGTTCACTGTGGTCCAGCTTGAAACCGCGCGAACCAGCGTGGTTATGGCTGCCGGCGAGAAAGCCGGTGATGGCGCGTTCGCCCGGCTTCCTTTGGGCATAACTGCCTTGCAGGACGAGGCCGATTTCGGGGTTGAAGTCGTTGCCGCGGCTCGCGGCCGCGACCGGCGCTGTCTTTTCCAGTTGGCGAAGGCGGGCTTCGTAAGTGGCCTGGAGTTCTTTGAGTTTCTGATCGAATTCCGCGCGAACTTTGGCAAGTTCGTTGACCAGATCGGCGTCGCTCGCGGCGGCGGCGGGCAGGGGGAGCGCGCACGCCAGGGCGGCGGCGAGCAGGGTGGGTTTGAACATGATGCGTCCTTGAATGGGGATGACACGCGCCCCGTGGGGCGGGCTTGCATGGGGAGCCGTAGGATGTGGTGAGCGAAGCGAACCGCATCAATCACGGCAGGCCTGGATGGTGCGGTTCGCTTCGCTCACCACACCCTACGCGGCAGGTGGCGCGCGGCTCTGGTAGCCGGGGCGGAAGCCCGTGGGTGACGCCGCCGGAACGGCCGCGTCGAAGGAAATGGTTGCCGTGGGTGCAACCCACGGCAAAGGCGTGCTGGCCACGCCCGCACCCATCGGCGCGTAGGCCAGGCATAGATCGCAGGCCGGCTCATCGCCGTGGAATTGATCCGGGACGTGTTTGACGCCATGCGCCAGCGCGCCGGCCTGGGCGAACAGGAGAAACAGCACCAGTAGGTTGGGCAAAGCGAAGCGTACCCAACAAACCGCTGCCATGTTGGGCACGCCGCGCTTTGCACCCGCAAGGGGCACGCCGGATTTGTAAGCCGCTAAAGCGGACAACGACTCCGCTGCCCAACCTACGAGATGCCCCTTTTCCACGCGCTATACCCTCGGCGTCAGCCCATCGGCGAGAGACAGCCGATAAGCGCGATAGCCCGGCAACAGGCTGGCGAGGGTGCCGGCGGCGATGACCCAGGCCAGCAATTGCAGTTCGCTCATGGTCGGCAGGGCCAGGCGCAGAACCAGGCCGTAGCGTGCCTCCAGCCAGGGGCCGAGTACGGCGGTCAACACGGTGAGCAGCAGGGTGCCGAGCAGCGCGCCGGCCAGGGTGACGGCGCCGCCTTCCAGGGCGAGCAGGGCGAACAGGTCGCGCGGGCGGGCGCCCACCGAACGCAGTATCGCCAGCTCGCGCCGCCGTTCGCCCAAGCCCGCCAGAACCACCGCCACCAGGCCGGCGAAGCTGACCACCAGCACCAGCGCCGAAATCGCCAGCAGGGCGCGTTCCGCCACCGCCATCAGTGCCCACAATTCGGCCAGCGCGACGCCGGGCAGAACGGCCATCAAGGGCTCGTCGCGGTAATCGGCCAGATAGCGTTGCATCGCGAACACCTCCGCCCGCGACTTCAGGCCTACCAGCACGGCGCTGACGGCCTTCGGGGCCAGGTCGAATTTCTTCACCAACTCGGGCGGTATGGCGAAGCCGGGAATCGGCGCGCCGCCCTGCCAATCGAGGTGGATGGCTTCCATCGCCTCCAGGCCGATATGCACGGTGCGATCCACCGGCGTGCCGGTTCGCGCGAGGAGGCCGACCACGGTGAACGGCTTGTCGCCGTGTTCCGCATGGCCGGGCTCGTGCTCGTCTTCATGCGCCATGCCGTGCGCCAGGGTAAGGCGGTCGCCCAGCTTGTAACCGAGGCGATCGGCCACTTCCGCGCCCAGCACCACGTCGAACAGGCTGCTGAAGGGCTTGCCCCGGGCCAGCCGCAACGGCTGTTTGTCGCCGTAATGGAAGTGCTCGAAGTAGGCCGGCGTGGTGCCCAGCACCGGAAAACCCCGGTGCGAATCGCCCAGCGAGATCGGAATGGTCCAGGCCACGGCGGGATGCGCCGCCAGCCTTTGCGCGCTTTGCCAGCTCAGGTTGTTGCTCGCCTCGCCGAGGTGGAACACCGCGTAGAGCAGCAACTGCATCGGGCTGGAACGCGCGCCCACCACCAGATCGGTGCCGGAGACGGCATCGGCGAAACTGTCGCGCGCATCCTGGCGCAGCCGCTCGATGCCGAGCAGCAGCGTCACCGAGAGGGCGATGGCGATCAGCGTCAGGCCCAGCGTGTAACGCCGGTTCCAGGCACTTTTCAGGGCGATGGGGAGGAGGTGGATCATGCTTGGTCTCCCCTCTCCCCCCGGGAGAGGGGCCGGGGGTGAGGGAGCGACGCCGGCACAGCCGCGCCCGCTGCTTCCCCCGCTGTTCCCTCATCCCCACCCCGCCCCGCCGCCCGGTTTAGCTCCGCCATATCCACGCGGCGGCCGAAGCCCTCGGCCAGGCGTTGGTCGTGGCTGACGAACAGCAATGCCGCCCTGGCCGCCGCGCATTCCTGGCGCAACAGGCCGAGAAACGCTTCCTGGCGGGCGGCATCGAGCGCCGAAGTGGGCTCGTCGGCGATGACGATTTCCGGCTGGCCGATCAAGGCGCGCGCCGCCGCCACCCGTTGCTGCTGGCCCACGGAAAGTTGCGTGGCTGGGCGTTGCCAGAGGTCTTCGCCCAGGCCGAGGTGATTCAGCAAGGTCGCGGCGGCCTGCTTCATGTCCCCCGCCCGCTCGCGCCGGCGCCGGGAAAAACGGCAGGGCAGCAGCACGTTATCCAGCACCGACAGATAGGGAATCAGGTTGAACTGCTGAAAGATCAGGCCGACGTGGTCCACCCGGAAGCGGTCGCGCGCGGCGGCGGACAGGGCCGGCAGAGGCTGCCCGAGCGCGGTCAGCCGGCCCTGTTGCGGCAGCAGCACCCCGGCGATCAGATTGAGCAGCGTGCTCTTGCCGCTGCCGCTTTCGCCGTGGATGAACACATGCTCATCCGCCGCCACCTGGAAGTTCGCGATGTCCAGGCAGGCGGCCGCCTGTCCCGGCCAGCGGAACACCACATCTTGCAGATCGAGCAACGGTTGGGACATGGGGGGGTGGGCTGGGGCATGAACAAGCGGCCCATTTGCGTTGATGCATCGGGGCCGAATGCTATGAATATCGGCCACCCGGCGCAAGCGGATTGCCGACCGCTGTGGCCCGGTTCACGGCATCACAGCGGCCACACCCAGAGAATCATGGGCACGCTGACCGCGATCACGATGGCTTCCACCGCCAGGCCGAGGCGCCAGTAGTCGCTGAAACGAAAACCGCCCGGCCCGAGAATCAGCGTGTTGTTCTGGTGTCCGATGGGGGTCAGGAAGGCGCAGGAGGCGCCCACCGCGATCGCCATCAGGAAGGCGTCGGCGCCGACGCCGAGTTGTTGCGCGGTGCTGATGCCGATCGGGCACATCACCGCCGCCGTGGCGGCGTTGTTCATCAAGTCCGAGAGGAACATGGTGACCACCAGAACCGCCACCAATCCGGCGATGGCGTGCCCTTGCGCCACGTTTTCCAGCATCAGGCCGGCGATCAGGTCGGCCGCGCCGGTGCTCGTCATGGCATTCGCCACCGGGAGCATCGCTCCCAGCAGCACGACGACCGGCCAGTCGACCGCCGTGTAGATGGAGCGCACCGGGACGATATGAAGCGCGACGAAGGCAAGCGCGCCGGCCGCGAACGCCACCGCGGTCGGCAGCACGCCCAACGCCGCGGCGGCCACCGTGAGCACCATGACCAGGGTGGAAGTCAGCGCCTGGCCCTTTTTCGGCACCTGGATATCGCGTTTGGCCAGGGGCAGACAGCCGAACTGGGCGGCAAAACCGGAAACCGCCTCGGTCGATCCCCGCATCAGCAGGACATCGCCCGCCTGCATGCGGGCGGTGCGCAAACGCTTGATGGTGCGCTGTCCCTGACGCGAGATGGCCAGCAGATTGATGCCGTAGCGGGTGCGCAATTCGATATCGGTGGCGGAACGGTTGACCAGCGCCGCATTCGGCATCACCACCAGTTCCTGAATCAGGACTTCGTCCGCCTGGGCGATTTCCTGCTCCACCTCGCTGGCCGGAGGAACGTCATCCTCGGTCGCTTCACTCGCCGCTGGCGCCATCTCGCCGGTTTCCCCGCCCTCCCGCGCTTCCTGGTTGGCGGGCACGTCCTCTTCGAGTTTGAGCCCCAGGCTGGACAGCACGGAAGCCAGGGCCGAGTGTTCCACCTCGATGACCAGGATGTCGCCGGCGCGCAATTTCCGTCCGGGGTTGGGCGCGGAAATACGGACCTCGTGGCGCACCAGGCCGACGATCTGGGCATCGGTCTCATCCAGCAAGTGCTCGACTTCGCGCAGGCTTTTGTTCACCACCTTGCTGCCCTCGACGATGCGCACCTCGCTGAGATAGGCGCCGGATTCGAAGCCGCCGGAATCGGCCTGTTTGCGCGTCGGCACCAGACGCCAGCCGACCAGGCCGATAAAGACGATGCCGAGCACGGCGACGGCGACGCCCACCGGCGCGAAGTCGAACATGGCGAAGTGGCCCGCGCCGGTCGTCGCCCGGTAACCCGAAACGATCAGGTTGGGGGGGGTGCCGATCAGGGTGGTCATTCCCCCCAGAATCGAACCGAAGGCCAGCGGCATCAGTAGCTTGCCCGCCGGCAGATTCAATTTGGCCGCCATCTGAATGGCGATGGGCATCAGCAACGCCAGCGCGCCGACATTGTTCATGAAGCCCGAGAGCAGCGCCGCCAGGCCGATGAGCGCCAGAATGCTCAGCGTCGGCCCCGCCGAAGTTGGAAGGAAGCGCTGCGCCAGCACGTCCACCGCCCCGGTGATCCGCAAGCCGTGGCCGAGAATCAGCACGCAGGCCACCGTAATCACCGCCGGGTGGCCGAATCCGGAGAAAGCCTGTCCCCCCGGCACCAGCCCGGCGAACACGCAAACGAGCAAAGCGCCGATGGCCACCATGTCATGTCGCCAACCGCTCCACATGAACATGGCCATGGTCGCCAGCAGAATCGCGAATAAAACGCCTTGATCAACTGTCATGAAGGCACGCCTGATGAGTGGTGATGCTTGACGAGTGAACCGCTCCGGAAATCGTGGAAGCTGGTTGGTTTAGGTCCGGCCCGTGGAATGTACCCGATAGGCTCCCGAAGTCGGTGGCCGGGCCTGCCGAGGGCACATCTTCGAGGAATTCGTGGCCCGCCGGGTGGATGGCGCCTTGGCCTGAGCCTGCTTCTCGTCGATCTGGTTCAGGCGTTCCCGGCAGTCGGCTCAATTCAACCTAAATCCAGCAGTTGAAGCCGTAGAAGCGTAGGTTGGGCAAAGCGCAGCGTGCCCAACAACCCGTCGCCATGTTGGGCACGCTGCGCTTTGCCCAACCTACGTCTACTGGTTCAGGCGTTCCCGGTAGTCGGCTCAATTCAACAAGGTAATCCAGTGCGCCACCGGCACACCGCCGGCGGCGGCGAGGTGGCTTTGGCAGCCGATGTTGGCGGT
>JAUXXW010000077.1 GCA_030684775.1 Pseudomonadota bacterium | reverse complement strand
CCTCGCCGGCCCGCAGCCGGGGCAGGGCCGGCGAAGGCGCCGGCGCTACAGGGGACGCTGAACCATGCTGACACCGCCCTCCGGCCGTGTCGGTCGCGCCGACCTGCTGCGCGCCCTGGCCCATGCCGGCGAAGACAAGGCCGACGGCCCGGTATCGCGGCGCTGGGCGGCGGCGCTGGCGTTCGAGCTCAGGCCGATGGCGCCGCCCTCGGAGGATGCCGTACACATGACGCTGCCAATGATGGTTATGGAGGCGATTGAGGCTGGTTACCAGCCTCCGACCCGTCCCCCCCTGCGCGCCCCCCTCTACGCCATCACCGCCTGCGAGCGCACTGAAACCCCCGAAGTCCCGGACGATCCTCTTCCTCCCAGCCCCGGCTTGACCAAGCAGGACTGCCAACCCCGCGACCCCGACGGCCAACTCGAGCACCTCCCTCTGGTACGCCCCGGCAAGCTCTGGCCGCGCCTGAAGCAGGCCATCTCGCGCCAGGTGGAAGGCCGCCGTCTCGACCTGCCCCGTGTGGTTCGGGCGCTGGCGCAAGGGCGCCCCCTCGCGCGCCTGCCGCGACTCCGCCATGCCCGCATGGCTGGAGAAATCGTCCTGGTGGTCGACAACGACCGCCACCTGACGCCCTATCGCCACGACTGGCAGTGCATCGTTGACGAACTGGCCCGCCTGGCCGGGCCCGGCGCGCTCACCCTCTGGACTGTGCGCGGCGACCCGGAACGGCCTATCGGGCTGTGGCGACGCGGCGCGGAAGTTCCCCGGCCCGAGCGCCTCGCCACACCACCGCGCGCTGCCGCCGTGCTGTTCCTGAGCGACCTCGGCGTCCTGCGTCACCCCCTCGGCGCCGAAGCGGCGATGCAACGCTGGGCTCATTTCGAACAACGCCAGAAAAGCGCCGGCGCCCGCCCGCTGTACTGCCTGCCCATGACCCCCGCGTTGTTACCACCGCCAAAGCCGGTCGACGCCCTGTTTCCCCTGCTCGACCGCGCCGGGCGCCGGCAACCACGCCGAGGCGGCCTCTGGCCCGGCGCGCACGCGCACGCCGCCGCGCAACTGGAACACCTGCTTACCCTTCTGTCCTGTGCCCGCCGCATCGAGCCGGAACTGATCCGCGCCCTGCGTTTGCTCGACCCCGTCCTCGCCGCCGAACCGGGCCTGGAAGCCCTGGTCTGGTCGCACCCGAGCGCCATCAGCGCCGACGAACAACTCTGTGTCTGGAAACCCGACCAGGTCGCCGCCTACCGCCGACGCTTCCAGGACCTGCCTCCCAGCCTGCAACTGGCCGTGTTCGATGCCATGCTGCATGTCCACCGCTTGCGCGGCCGCGCCATCGAAGCCCAGGAAATCCTCGTCTGGGCCAGCCATGTCGATGCCGCCACCGCGCAAGCACGGCAACAAGAGATCGAAGCCTCCGAACGCTGGTGGCGCGGGTTCCAGAGCGACACCGAGCAGTCGCCGGATAACCCGGAACTACTCGCCTTCGCCCGGCAAACCCTGGCCGCCCAGGCCACCGACGCGGTATTCGTGGCGCATCACACCGACTTGATCGGCCCCCTCTGGGCCATCGCCCAGGCCTGGCGCCAGGGCGAAGCCGTGGCCGTCCCCGAAGGACTGCCCACCGCCGGACTCGCCGCCTGGATCAGCCGCCATGGTGTGACGTACCGCCCAGCCGACTACCATCTGGCGCAAAGTGGGGATCGCCTGTGGTTACTGCCGGAGCAAGAAAACGGTCAATCCCGTCTGGGTATGCCGCAGTGGCTGGCGGGAATAGAAGTGCGAGAAACTGGCGGTTCGCGCCGCTATCTGAGCCCAGACGGCCAAGCCCAGGAACTGGCCCGTCTCGCCCCAGGACAGCGCACCACCCTCGCCACCCCCGGCCTGCGTCACACGGTCAGCCAGCTTCAACGCCCGACCTGGGCGCGTGAGTTCGGGCGGGATGGCTATGGCGTCTACGCCGACCTGGAAATCGCCGGCGTCACCCAGCGCCTGCGCTGGATAGAACCGGGGGAATTCTGGATGGGCTCGCCGGAGGATGAGCCGGAGAGGATAGATAGAGAAGTCCCGCGCCACCGGGTCTTGCTGACTCAGGGCTATTGGCTATCCGACACGGCCTGTACTCAGGCCTTTTGGCAGGGGGTGATGGGTTCCAACCCGAGTCATTTCAAGGAAGGGGAAGAAGCCCCGCATCGGCCGGTGGAACGTGTGAGCTGGGACGATGTCCAGGAATTCCTCGGCAAACTGCAAGCCCACCTTCCCGGCGCCGAGGCCGTGCTGCCGACGGAAGCGGAATGGGAATACGCCTGCCGCGCCGGCACGCAAACGCCGTTCAGCTTCGGCGCCAACATCACGACTGAGCAGGTCAACTACGAAGGCAACCATCCCTATGCCGGCGGTGAGAAGGGCCAATTCCGGGAAACTACAGTGCCGGTGCAGAGCCTGCCGGCCAATGATTGGGGGCTGTACGAGATGCACGGCAACGTTTGGGAGTGGTGCGCGGATGGCCAGAGGCAATACAAGGGTCGGTCGGAGACCGATCCACAGGGGGCGAAGGATGAGGGCGTGGCCCGGCGCGTCGTGCGCGGCGGTTCCTGGTTCGACTTCGCCGGGGGGGCGCGCTCCGCCTTCCGCGACGCCAGCGGGCGCGTCCTCCGCGGCCTCGACCTGGGCTTTCGCTTTGCCCTGAGGTCCCCAGAGCCCGGCACGGGGGCGGCGGAGCCGCCTGGCCAGGAAGGTGGGGCTGAGGGACGAAGCCCCACTGCGGCGCGGCGGGAGGCCGGGACGGGCCAGGGCAAGAAACGAGGTAAACCATGAGCAACCAACTCCATTTCTTCAGTATCTCCGCCTTGCACCCGCAGGCCGCGCAAGCGGAACTCAACGCCTTTCTGGCGCAACACCGGGTAGTGGCGCTGGAAAAACAATGGGTCGCGGCGGGGCTGGATTACCTCGTTCCCACGCTCCAGCGTGGGAACGCACTCCAGACGCTCCAGCGTCGTGGGCAAACCCAGGCACCCAGGCTGGCCCTGGACGCTGGAGCGTCCAGACTTGCTCCCACGCCGGAGCGTGGGAGCAAACCAAGGACGAAATGGACGACTTGAGCGCCAAGGAAAGGGAATGGCTCAGGACGATGCTGAAACATGAACTGGAAACAAGACGATGACTGAACGAAACCTGTTCGCCGAGATTGCCGAGGGATTTGTCGCGCTGGAAGAGGCACGCGTCGGCAAGCGCACCCTGCGCACCCACACGGTGGAGGACAAACCCGCGCCGGAGGTGAGCGCCGCCGAGCTGATCGCCCTGCGCGATCGGCTCCACTTGTCGCGTTCGGTACTGGCAAGGTATTTGCGCACCAACCCCCGCACCCTGGAGAACTGGGAACAGGGCCGCGCCCGTCCCAATGCCCAGGCCGCCTTGCTGATCCGTTTGGTGGAACGCTATCCGGACACAGTGGAGCGGCTGGCTCAGGTGTGAGAAAGCCCGGCCTGTTCCCACTATTTCCCGCTATTCCATGACCCCCGCCGAATGGGCCGAACGCGGCCCCCCCACCTTCCCACCCCCCTGGGCCAGTGCCTGGGGTGATGATGCCTATGGCCTGTGGGCCGACCTGGTGGTGTCCGGCTTCACCCAGCGCCTGCGCTGGATCGAGCCCGGCGAATTCTGGATGGGCTCGCCGGAGGACGAGGCCGAGCGCTTCGAAGATGAAGGCCCGCGCCACCGGGTGTTGCTCACTCAAGGCTATTGGCTATCCGACAGCGCCTGCACCCAGGCCTTGTGGCAGGCGGTGATGGGGAACAACCCGAGCAATTTCAAGAAGGGGGAGGAAGCGCCGCAACGTCCGGTGGAAAAGGTGAGTTGGGACGAGGTGCAGGACTTTCTCGCCAGGCTGCAATTGCGCCTGGCGGGGGATGCCGAAGGGGAGTACGCGGCGGATCGCCCTGCGGGCATCCGCCCTACCTTGCTTGCGACGCTGCCGACGGAAGCGGAATGGGAATACGCCTGCCGCGCCGGCACGCAGACGCCGTTCAGCTTCGGCGCCGACATCACGACTGAGCAGGCCAATTACAACGGCAACAATCCCTATGCGGGCGGCAAGAAGGGCCAATTCCGGAAGACCACGGTGCCGGTGAAGCGCCTGCCGGCCAATCCTTGGGGCTTGTACGAGATGCACGGCAATGTTTATGAGTGGTGCGCGGACAACCAGATGCAATACGAGGGTCGGCCGGAGACCGATCCCCAGGGGGCGAAGGGTGAGAGCGTGGCCCGGCGCGTCGCGCGCGGCGGCTCCTGGGACAACGTTGCCGGGAGGATGCGCTCCGCCGACCGTGGCCTCTTCCAGCGCGACATCCGCTCCAGTGAGTTGGGCTTTCGCTTTGCCCAACCTACGTCTACTCACCCAGCGCGTAGCCCGGATGGAATGCAATGGAATCCGGGGCCTTTGGCCCGCGCCTGCTTGCCGGGTTGGCCTGGGGCGACGTTTCCGGATTCCGCCGCGCTGCATCCGGGCTACGCGGGTTCCGGGTTCGCAGCCGGTGATTTAGCCAACACACAATCATGTGCTACCCTGCCCGCAGTATTCATCAGGCAAGGGAATAACCATGTCCACCACCGTCAATTTCACCGGTTCCGTCGACCGCGATCTGCTCAAGCGCGCCAAGGTGGTGGCGGCGAAGGCGGAGACCTCGATCAATGCCTTGTTCAATGCCGAGTTGCGGCATCTGGTGGAAACCTTCGAGGCGGCGGAGGCGGGCGGCAATCAGAATTTTCGGGCTTTGCTGGATTTCTCGCTGGGACGCGCGGATGACCGGGCGACCATGGCACGTCTGGGTATAAGCAGCGAGGAAGACCTGTTCTTGTTGATGGCGCGGGCGCATCTGCCGATGCCGCGCCTACCGGAGGCGACGACACAAACGATGCTGGAGAGCCTGAACGCGCTGGCCGGCTGAACCGATGTCAAACGATATCGCCCTGCTGCCCGATGCCGGGCCGTTGATTACGCTGGCTTATGCGGAGGCGCTGGATCTGTTGTTGAAACCTGGCTGGTCGGTGGAAATCGTCGATAGGGTGCTGCATGAAGTCACCCGCAACGAAACGCCTAACAGTCGCGCCATCAACGAGTGGGTGGTGGCCAGGCGCTTGCCGATTCGCGCCACCCAATTGTTCCAGCAATACCAGGCGACGCTGGCCGAGGCGGCTACTCCCCCTGCCAAAGCCAATCTGGGTGAATTCGCCATCCAGGAGGCCATGAACCAGTTCGCCGTTCTCCGTCCGCCGCACACCGGTGTATTCCTGTTCGAGGACCACAAGATCGCGCGGGCCGGATTCCTGCTGCCGGACAACGCCCGCAAGGTGAGCACACGCGCTTTTCTGCTGTTTCTGGAACAGCGCGGCTGGCTGGATTCGGCCGCCGAGATCGAGCGCCGAGCCATCCAGAATGGCCGCAGCTTCTCGCGATTGCGGTTTCCGCCGGAGTAGTTTGTGGCCCTTCTCGGTAGAATGGCCGGAATGGCTATTTCACGGAGTTCACCATGATTACTGTCACCTCAGTTGAAGCGCAGAGCAGGTTTGGTGAGTTAATTGATCGCTCCCAGCGCGAGCCGGTGGAAGTGACCCGGCGCGGCCGCACGGTGGCTTATGTGGTTTCCGAGCACGACATGCGGGAGTTGGTCGATGTGCGCAAGCGGCGTGAGGAAGCGGCGCGCTGGTTTGCTGGTTATTGCCAGAAGATTGCCGGCGAAGCGGATGCCGGCTTGCCCACGCTGAGCGACGCCGACATCAACCGGCTGGTCCATGAGCTTCGCTAGGCTGCTGGTGATCGACACCGGGGTGCTGGTCAGCGCGGCGATCCGCCCGGAATCGATTCCCGCTCTGGCGCTGGAAAAGGCGCTGCTGCATTTTGATGTCGCCGTGTCCGACGAGACTTTGGATGAGTTGGTCACGGTGCTCAGTCGGCCGAAGTTCGATGGCTACGTGAGTTCGGAAGCACGGCAGGCATTCATCGATGGGTTTAGCGCCCGCACGCGACGCTTCGTGGTCACTCAAGTCGTGAGTGATTGCGCCGACCCGAAAGACAACAAATTTCTCGCGCTGGCGGAAACCGCCGGGGCCGAATTGATTATCGCCAGCGACCCGCATCTGACCGATATGCACCCCTGGCGTGGCATTCCCATCCTGCCGCCGACCGCTTTCCTGGTGGGGATACGCTGACTGACTGCGCGATGGCTGCGGCGGTGCTCCTGAAATCCCCCCCGGCCCCCCTTTGGGAAAGGGGGGAGAAATAAGCGGGCGTAGCGGGCGAGGAGGCCGCCATGCGGATTTATCCAAACGGTGAGCGTCCTCATGGTCTCCAGCGCCTGTAGCCCTGTGCTATCCCGGTGGTCAAGGCGCGGCCGATTGCTGTTTCCAGGCTGAATTGTGTGCCGCTCAGGCCGCCAATTCCGCCAGCCAGGGTGCCGCCGCCGTGATTTCCACGCGTCCGCGTTGGGCTTCCTGGCGTGGTTCCGCGACGATCTGGACGACGCGCGCTTGCGGGAAGTTTTCCGCCAGACGGTGCAGGTAGGCGGAGGGGGTGGTTTCGGCGTGTTTCACTTCGATCAGGTCGGTGAGGCGGTCGCCTTCGCTCAGGACGAAATCGACTTCATGGCCTTCCTTGTCGCGGATGATATGCAGGCCGATGTCCTTGCCTTCGGCGTCCTGGCGGTAGTGAACGTGACGCAGCAGCATGGCGGCGACGGCGTTTTCCAGACGCGTGTCGGCATCGCCCCAGACCATGCCGGTGTCGAAAAAGTAGACCTTGGCTTCTTTCAGGATGGCGCGGCTGATGTCGCGGTGCCAGGGGGTGACGCGGAAGACGACATAGAGCGCTTCCAGAATTTCCAGGTAGCGGGTGGCGGTGGTGGGGGAAATTTGCAGCATCTGCGCCAGGTTGGAGAGCTTGATCGGCGTGCCCACCCGCTCGCGCAGCAGTTCGAGCAGAAGCTTCAGGCTGTTGATCTCCTGGACTCGGGAAAACTCCAGAACGTCCTCACGGATCAGGTCCGTGGCGTATTGGGCGCGCCAGCGGTCAGCATCTCGCGCGTTTTGCGCCAGGCAGGGTTCAGGGAAGCCGCCGCGCTCCAGCAGGCGGTCGAGCGCGTCTTGCGGGGCCATGCCGTTGGCTTCCACCAGTTCGCGCAGGCTGAAGGGATGCAAACGCCAGGCGAAGTAACGGCCGGCGAGGGATTCGCCACCCTGACGAAAGGTTTCCATGCGGGCGCTGCCGGTCACCAGCATGGCCTGGCCTTCGCCGCGACCATCCCAGGCGCCTTTGAGAAAGCTTTTCCAGTCGCGCATTTTGTGGATTTCGTCGAACACCACCAGCCCGGCGCGCGGCGACCAGGCGTGGTCGAGGATCAATTTGCGGTCGGCGGGGACATCCCAGTTGAGATATTGGGCGCGCGGGAATTCCGCCATCAGGCCGCGCGCCAAGGTGGTTTTTCCGGCCTGGCGGGGTCCGGTGAGGATGACCAACTTGCGTTCCAGGTCGTTGCGGATACGGCTGGAAAGGGCGCGTGAAGTGTCCATTTGCATTTTCTCTGGAAAATAGTCATGGCTATTTATCAATGCACTGGAAAATAGTCAAGAACTGGGCTTTTCAGAGAACAGGAACGGCATCGGTAGGCGAAACAATCAGCCGGCTGTACTCAAAGACGCCGGCTGGCCCTAAAGGATACCGGCCCTTCGGGCCATAAGGCCGGCGCTACAGGTGCGGGTTCAGCCGAATCGGCGGTGGCGGATCGGTACGGCTGAAATCCCCCCCGGCCCCCCTTTGGGAAAGGGGGGAGAAAAAGCGCCGCGCTTATTCCGCCGGTGCTTCCTCGTGTTGAGCTGCCAGTTCCGCCAGCATCGCCTGCCGCGTCTCCGGGGTTTCCAGGCTGATGCGGCCGAGGGTGCCGCCGCGATATTCGGTAAGGAATTGCATGGCGGCCTTTTCCAGGTCGAGTTCGCCGCCACGGCCTTTGATGATGCAGCCGCGTTTGCGCGCGATGCCTTCCAGCACGCCGGGGGCGTCGAGTCCGTCGAGCTTCAGGCCGTAGCGGGCGGTGAGGGCTTCCGGGTAGTGGGCGAGGAGGATGCCGGCGAGGTGGGTGGCGACGTCTTCGTCGATCACCGCGTTGCGGCCGATGGCGTGGCAGATGGCGAGCATGTAGCCGTCGCTGTCGATTTCGATCTTCGGCCACATCAGGCCGGGGGTGTCGACCAGGGTGAGGCGCGGGGTGAGGGCGATGCGCTGCTGCGATTTGGTGACGGCGGGTTCATCGCCGACGGCGGCGACCTTGCGTTTCACCAGGGCGTTGAGCAGCGTCGATTTGCCGACGTTGGGGATGCCCATGATCATGATCCGCAGCGGCTTGAAGTTGTCGTCACGGTGCGGTGCGAGGGATTGGCAGAGGGCCGGCAGGCGGGCGACATCGGCGGCTTTCTTGGCCGAGATCGCCACCGCCTTGACGTTTTTCTGGGCGTTGAAATACGCCAGCCAGGCCTTGGTGGCGACGGGGTCGGCGAGGTCGGCCTTGTTCAGCAGTTTCAGGCAGGGGCGCTGGCGGAAGTTACGCAGTTCGGTGATCAGCGGGTTGCCGCTGGCCTCCGGCAGGCGCGCGTCGAGGACTTCGATCACCACGTCGATTTGGGCCATGGTTTCCGCCGCCTTTTTGCGTGCGGAGGTCATGTGACCGGGGTACCACTGGATAGGCATGGGTGGGGGCGAATAAGGAAATGGCGCGGATTATCCCGCATGAGGTGGCGCTTAGTGGCGCTTAACGTGCCAATGCCAGGGTGACGCCCCGTGCTAACCTCGCGTCCATGCTCAGCTATCGCCACGCCTTCCACGCCGGCAACCATGCCGACGTACTCAAACACGCCGTCCTGATCGCGCTGCTCGACTACCTCAACCAGAAGGACAAACCCTGGTGGTACATCGACACGCACGCCGGGGCGGGTATCTATGACCTGCACGGCGATTACGCGCGCAAGACCGGCGAGCTCGACAGTGGCATCGCCCGCTTGTGGGATCGCACCGATTTACCACCGATGTTGGCAAGCTACGTCGAACTGGTGCGCGGCCTCAATCCGGATGGGCGTTTGCGCCTTTACCCTGGCTCGCCCTGGTGCGCGCTGCAACGCGCCCGCGCGGAAGACCGTTTGCGACTGTTCGAACTGCACAGCAGCGATCATCGTTTGTTGAGCAGCACGTTCAGCGAATCCGGCCGTCAGGTGAGGATAGAAGGGACGGATGGCCATGCCGGCCTGAAATCAGTGTTGCCGCCGCCGACCCGGCGCGGCCTGGTGCTGATCGACCCGTCCTATGAGGTCAAGAGCGATTACCCACGCACCGTGGAAGCGCTCAAGGATGGCCTCACGCGTTTTGTCGGCGGCACCTACATGGTCTGGTACCCGCTGTTGCAGAAACCGGACGCGCGCCAGTTGCCGTCACGCCTGAAAGCCGCGCGCCCACCGGGCTGGCTCAATGTCACCCTGACCGTGCACGCACCCCTGAAGGATGGCTTCGGCATGCACGGCAGCGGCCTCTACATCGCCAACCCGCCCTGGACCCTGCCGGCCATGCTGGAAGCGACCCTGCCCTGGCTGGTGCAGGCTCTGGGCCAGGATGCGGGGGCGGGGTACACGCTGGAACATGAGATTCCTTGATAAAGCGTCCACCCCCCTTTTTCAAAGGGGGGCAGGGGGGATTTGTAAGGTGTCCAGTGATGCCACCGTTGCAGAAATCCCCCCCAGCCCCCCTTTGGAAAAGGGGGGAGCCAAACCTGGTGGGTTGGGCGAATGGCATCAAGCCTTGCTCAGCCGGCGCACTTTTTTGTTGGCGAGCGCTGGTGGCCTCGCCGCCCTGTTCGCCCCGGTCGGCACACTCGCCGCAACCGCCAACCCCTGGCCGGTGCTGGCCGCCGTTCAGAATCATCTGTTTCCTTCCGAACTCGGCTCCCCTGGCGCCCGTGAAATCAAGGCTCTGTCCTATTTGCAAGGTGTGATGGGCGATCTGCGTGGCGACCGCGACGAGCAGCGTTTCCTCCTGAAAGGCGTGGATTGGCTGGAAGACCTCAGCCGGCAACGCCACCAGATCTCCTTCATCGACCTTGATCCGATTCGGCGCGAACAGGTGTTGCGCGAGGTGGCGAACTCCCGGCCGGGGGAAAACTGGCTTTCCACCCTGCTGCTCTATATCTGCGAGGCGCTGCTGACCGATCCGGTGTATGGCGGCAATCCGGACGGCATCGGTTGGGCGTGGCTGGGGCATCAGCCGGGGTTTCCGAGGCCGACACGAGCCCTACAGAGGATCGTAGGATGTGGTGACGAAGGAACCGCATCAAACACCGCGATGCGGTTCGCAAGCTCACCACATCCTACGTCCGGGGTTGACGGCGCATGAATGACTTCGATGCCGTCATCATCGGCAGCGGCGCCGGCGGCGGGGCGGTGGCCTGGCGCCTGGCGATGGCGGGCAAGCGGGTGCTGGTGCTGGAGAAGGGGCCGTGGTTCACCGAGGCCGATTACTTCAAGGACGAGCTGGCGTGCTGCCGGCGCAGCGTCTACACGCCAGACCTGCGCGACGAGCGGCATGTGATCGAGGAACGTGATGGCGACGGCTGGGAGGCGACTTCCACGACGGAATCCGGCTGGGATTTCTGGAATGGCAATGTCGTCGGCGGTTCCAGCAACTTCATGTCCGGCTTCTTCCATCGCCTGAAGCCGGTCGATTTCAGATTGCGTTCCGAGTTTGGCCCGATTCCCGGCGCCAATGTGGTCGACTGGCCGATTGCCTATGAAGACCTGGAGCCGTATTTCACCGAAGTGGAGCGCGTGGTCGGTGTCTCCGGCCGGGTGGTGGCGCACCCCTTCCTGGAACCGCGTTCGACGCCCGATTTCCCCTATCCGCCCACCGCCGAACACCCGCTTTCCGCGTGGATTGACACCGCCTGCGACAAGCTCGGCTACCGTTCCCTGCCACTGCCGCGCGCCATCCTGTCGCAACCGAAAGGCCAGCGGCGAGCTTGCGAGTACTCCGGTTATTGCGGCAGTTACGGCTGTTCCAGCGGCGCCAAGGGGAGTTCCCGCGCCGCGTTGCTGGACGACGCGGTGGCCACGGGACGCTGCGAGGTGCGCCCGCACAGCCAGGTGTTTCGCCTGCTTTCCGACGTGAAAGGGCGGGTCAAGGCGGTCGAATATTTCGACCAGGCGGGGAAGAAACAGCGGGTGAGCGGCAAGGTTTTCGTGGTCGCCTGCCAGGCCATCGAAACTTCCCGTCTGTTATTGGCCAGCACTGGCCCGCGTTACCCGAACGGCCTCGGTAACAGGCACGGCCAGGTCGGCCGCAATCTGATTTTCTCCGCCGGCGGTGTCAGCCACGGCCGCCTGGTTTTCGACGAACTCGGCGAACAGCGCGCTAGCGAAGCGCGCGTGGTCGGCCCCTTCCTCAACCGCACGCTGCACGACTGGTATGTGATCGACGACCCCGAACTCGGCCGCATCAAAGGCGGCGTGCTCGACTTCCTCATGGGGCATCCCAATGTCGTTTCCCGCGCCCTATCTGAAAGACGTGATGACGACGGCAATCTGGTCTGGGGCAGCGCCTTCAAGCGCAGTCTGGAAACCGCTATTCGCGGCGAGCGCCGCATCGACTGCGAAGCCTTCGCCGACTGGCTGCCCACCGATAACGGCTTGGTCGCGCTGGATCGCAAGGTGAAGGACAAATGGGGCAGGGCGGTGGCGCGGGTGCGACTGGCGCCGCACCCGCATGATCTGAAAGTCGGGGTCTATCTCGCCGAACGCGGCGCGCGGGTGTTGCGGGAACTGGGCGCGAAGGATGTGAAGGTAGGCGTCTCCGACTCGCCGCCGCCCAATCTGGTTGCCGGTGGCTGCCGCTTCGGCCGCGATCCACGCACCTCGGTGCTGGACCCGGATTGCCGTATGCACGGCGTCGACAACCTGTTCGTCGCCGACGCCAGTTTCATGCCCACCGGCGGCAGCGTGCCGTATACCTGGACGATCTACGCGAACGCGCTGCGGGTGGCGGACAAGATCGCGGCACAAGTGTAGGTTGGGCAAAGCGCAGCGTGCCCAACAATCCACGGATGCCTTGTTGGGCACGCTGCGCGTTGCCCAACCTACGTTGCTACCCCAGCTTCGCCCGCTGCGCCTGGACCTTCTCCAGCGTCGATTCAAAATCGGCGAGGCGTTTCTTTTCTTGTTCCACCACGGCGGGCGGGGCGCGGTCGACGAAGCTGGCGTTGCTCAACTTGGCCGTGGCTTTGACGATCTCGTTGCTGAGGCGGGCGATTTCCTTGTCGAGGCGAATGATTTCGGCGTCGCGGTCGATTTCGATGTGCAGCATCAAGCGCCAGTCGCCGACGATGGCGACGGGGGCGTCACCTTCCGGCAGTTTTTCCACCACATGCACTTCCGAGAGGCGGCCGAGGAGCTTCATGTAAGGGGCGTAGGAGCGGGCTTGCCCGCGATTCCCTTCCAGGTAGAGTGGCACTTTCAGCGCCGGGGATAGGTTCATTTCGCCGCGCAGGTTGCGCACGGCGTTGGTGAGTTCCTTGAGGTTGGCCATCTCGGCGGCGGCTTCCGCGTTTTGGAGGGCGGGGTCGGCCTTGGGGAAGGCGGCGAGCATGATCGACGCTCCCCCCTTTTTCAAAGGGGGGCTGGGGGGGGATTTGCCGGCTAGCGGTGCGACCGCTTGCCAGAGTTCCTCGGTGACGAAGGGGATGACCGGGTGCGCCAGTCGCAGCACGCTTTCCAGCACCGTGAGCAGGGTGTGGCGGGTGGCGGCGGCGCGTTCTCCTCCCTCGGCGATCTGCACCTTGGCCAGTTCCAGATACCAGTCGCAATACTCGTCCCAGACGAACTCGTAGACCGCGCGGGCGGCCATGTCGAAGCGGTACTGGTCGAAGCCGGCGCGCACGGCGCTGGTGGCTTCATCCAGGCGGCCGAGAATCCAGCGGTCGACGAAGGTTTTACTCCCCTCTCCCTCCGGGAGAGGGGCTGGGGGTGAGGGAATCCGGGTCGATTCAGCAACTGTCGTTCCCTCACCCCGGCCCTCTCCCGGAGGGAGAGGGAGAGAAGCGCAATTCATCAGCACGAAGCGCGTGGCGTTCCACAGCTTGTTGCAGAAGTTGCGGTAGCCCTCGCAGCGTTGCAGGTCGAACTTGATGTCGCGGCCGTGGGTGGCCAGTGAAGCGAAGGTGAAGCGCAGCGCGTCGGTGCCGAAGCTTTGAATGCCTTCGCTGAACTCCTTGCGGGTGGCCTTCTCGATCTTGGCGGCGTCCTTGGGGTTCATCAGGCCGGTGGTGCGCTTGGCCACCAGATCGTCCAGGGCAATGCCGTCGATCAGGTCGATGGGGTCGAGTACGTTGCCCTTGGACTTGCTCATCTTGTTGCCGTGGCTGTCGCGTACCAGGCCGGTGACGTAGACCTCCTTGAACGGCACCTTGTCGGTGAAGTGCAGGGTCATCATGACCATGCGCGCAACCCAGAAAAAGATGATGTCGAAGCCGGTGACCAGCACGCTGGTGGGCAGGTAGTGCTTCAGTTCCCAGGTGTCTTGCGGCCAGCCCAGGGTGGAGAAGGGCCACAGGGCGGAGGAGAACCAGGTGTCGAGCACGTCCTCGTCGCGGCGGATTTCGCGCCCGCCCGCTTGGCGTTTTGCTTCGGCCTCGTTCGCGGCGACGTAGATGTTGCCGTCCTCGTCATACCAGGCGGGAATGCGGTGGCCCCACCAGAGTTGCCGCGAGATGCACCAGTCCTGGATGTTGTTGAGCCATTGCCGGTAGGTGCTGGTCCAGTTCTCCGGGACGAACTTCATCTCGCCGTTGTCGACCACTTCCAGGCCGCGTTTGGCCAGGCTTTCCATACTCATGAACCATTGGTCGGTGAGCATGGGCTCGATCACGGCATGGGTGCGGTCGCCACGCGGGATTTGCAGTTTGTGCGGCTTGGCGGAGACCAGCAGGCCCTTGGCTTGCAGTTCGTCGAGGATTTTCTGGCGCGCGACATAGCGGTCCAGTCCTTGATATTCAGTCGGCCCGAATTCGTTGATCTTGGCGTCCAGGGTCAGCACGCTGATGGCGGCGAGCTTGTGGCGCTGGCCGACCTGCCAGTCGTTGAAGTCGTGGGCGGGGGTGATTTTCACCACGCCGGTGCCGAACTCGCGGTCGACGTAGTCGTCGGCGATGATCGGGATGGTGCGTTCCGCCACCGGCAGGCGCACGGACTTGCCGATCAAATGCAGATAACGCTCGTCTTCCGGATGCACCGCCACGGCGGTGTCGCCCAACAGGGTTTCCGGGCGGGTGGTGGCGACGGTCAAAAATCCGGAGCCATCCTCCAGCGGATAGTTGATCTCCCAGATGAAACCGTCTTCCTCGGTGCTCACCACTTCCAGGTCGGACACCGCCGTGCCCAGCACCGGGTCCCAGTTCACCAGGCGCTTGCCGCGATAGATCAGGCCCTCGTTGTAAAGGCGCACGAAGACTTCGGTGACGGCGGTCGATAGCCCGTCGTCCATGGTGAATCGCTCGCGCGACCAGTCCGGGCTGGTGCCCAGGCGGCGCATCTGTCGGGTGATGGTGGAGCCGGAGTGTTCCTTCCAGTCCCACACCTTCTCCAGGAACTTCTCGCGGCCGAGGTCGTGGCGGCTGACCTTTTGCGCGTCGAGCTGGCGTTCCACCACGATCTGCGTCGCGATGCCGGCGTGGTCGGTGCCGGGCTGCCACAGGGTGTTGTCGCCATCCATGCGGTGGTAGCGGGTGAGCGCGTCCATGATGGTGTGCTGGAAGGCATGGCCCATGTGCAGCGTGCCGGTGACGTTGGGCGGCGGCAGCAGGATGGCGTAGAAGGGTTTGTTCTCCTCGGTCCCCATACCGTAGAAGCCTTCGCCCTCCCAGTGGGCATACCAGCGTTTTTCGATGTCGTGGGGTTCGAAGGATTTGGCGAGTTCCATGAGGCGGTCCGGTAAAAGCAAACGCGGGTGCATGTGTGCGCACCCGCGTTATAGGGATTGAAGTAAGCGGCGGATTATAAAGCGCGCGTAGGTTGGGCAGCGACGTAGGTTGGCTACAGCCCGGCCGGCTGCCACAGACCAAGGTAATGCCCCGCCATCAGCACCAGGAACAGGGCGATGGACAGGCCGATGCGCCAGGTCAGGGCTTCCACCGCGCGCTCGCCGTGGCCGCGATCACGGATCAGATAGACCAGGCCGCTGAGCAGGCTGAACAGGATCAGGACGAGAAGGAGAGCAACGAAGATGCGCATGGATGGCGAACCGGGAATGTTGGCCTTGAGTGTAGCGCCGCCGCGCCCGCGCGGCGCGAGGCGGCGGCCTTGCCGGCGGTAGAACTCGCCGCCTTGCCCACTTCAGCAGCCCCATTCAGCCGGGTGCGGGTGACCGGGCATTTCGACCCCGCATATCAGATTTATCTCGATAACCGTTTACGTCAGGGACAGCCCGGTTATCACGTGATCGTCCCCCTGGCTTATCCGGGCGGTGTGGTGCTGGTGAATCGGGGCTGGCTGGCGGCCGCGAGCGACCGTGCCATTCGCCCGGATGCGCCTTTGACCTCCGCCCCGGTGACGCTGGAAGGGTTGCTGGTGCCCGCGCAAAGCCGCTATCTCGAACTCTCCGAACAGGGCGTCGCGGGGCCGGTGTGGCAGAGCCTGAGTCTGGCGCGTTATCGCGAGTGGCATCAGGCCAAACAACGCGGCGATCTGCCGGATCGGATGCTGTTGCAGACCTCGCCCGCCGTCGATGGCCTGGCGCGCGACTGGCCGCGGCCGGATAGCGGTGTCGAGCGGCATCTCGGCTATGCCGTGCAATGGTTTGCGATGACGGCGGCGATCTTCGCGCTGTATCTCTATTACGGAATCTGGAGGCGATTCCATGCGCCGACCTGACCGTATCAAATTACTTCTGCTTAGTTCTGCTGATGAGCCTGTTCGCGGCGCCGGCGCTGGCGGCCTGGGTCGTCCATCAGGTCTGGCAACAACCGGCGGCGAGTATTTATGGCGAGTTGCTACCGCCCGCCACGCCGCGCTTCGTCGGCATGACCGATGCAGCCGGCCAACCCGCCGACCTGGCCGCGCTGCGCGGGCGCTGGGTCTTGCTCACCGTGGTCAACGGCGACTGTGCCGCCGACTGCCGTCAACAACTCCATCTCGCTCGCCAGGTGCGCATCGCTCAGGGGCGCGAACAGGCGCGGGTGGCGCAGGCGCTGATTCAGGCCGATAGCGCCACGCCTGTCGATCTCGCACTCACTTACCGCTTCCTGGCCTGGCGCCTGTTCCGCCGCTATTCCGATGCGCTGGCCCGGCATGCTTTCGCCTGGTCTATCCTCTACCTGGCCTACTGTTCACGGCACTGCTGCTCGATCATTTTTTGTTGATCCCTCTCTGATTTGTAAAAAGGCTTTGCGCGGGATTGCGTTTGGCTTTGATAATTCAAGACATAAATGTCTTTGGAGAGATTTATATGGTCTTGTCGCGCACCAGTCAGTACGCCGTTCAGGCGCTGATCTACATCGCCACCCAGCCGCCTGGCGAGCCGGTGCTGAATCGGGATATCGCGGCCCGGCTGAATGTGCCGGCCGCGTATCTGGCAAAAATTCTGCAAAACCTGTGCAAGCAGGGGGTGCTGGATTCCTTCCGTGGCCGCCTTGGCGGCTTCTGTCTGCGTGAGGGCATGCATCGCACCACGTTGATGCAGGTGCTGTTGCTCACCGAAGGGCCGGATTTCACCAAGAACTGCATCCTGGGCCTGAAGGAGTGTTCCGACGCCACAGCTTGCCCGATGCACTTCAAGTGGATTCCGGTGAAGAAGAAGATTCTTTCTCTGCTTAATGAAATGAATCTGGACGAGTTGGCCAAGGCTGTATTGACCGGCAAATACCGACTCTCCGATCTGCCGGCCGGCGCGCTGCCGCAGGCGGTCTGAAACGTTGCGGAAATCGCTCACCCTGTTTGCGCTTGCGCTGGCATTGAGCTTGGCCGGGTGCGATCAGGCGGCGAAGCCGGCATTTCATGGCAGCGACATCAGCGGCGCGAATTTCGGACAGCGTCTGGCGTTGACCGACCACAATGGCCGCGCGGTGACGCTGGAGTCCTTCCGGGGCAAACTGGTGGTGCTGTTTTTCGGCTATACCCACTGCCCGGATGTGTGCCCGACCACGCTCTCCGATATGGCCGAAGCCTTCAAGCTGATGCCCGATGGGGCGTCGGACAAGGTGCAGGTGCTGTTTGTTTCGGTAGACCCGGAACGCGATACACCGGAGATCCTCAAGGCCTATGTGCCTTATTTTCATCCTTCATTCCTCGGCCTGCTGGGCAGTCCGGAGCAAGTGGCGGAGGTGACGAAGGAGTTCCGCATCGTCTATCGCAAGCATGTGGAGCCGGGCGCCACGGATTATCTGGTCGACCATTCGGCCGGTAGCTATGTGCTGGATGGTCATGGGCGCCCGCGCTTGTACCTCCCCTTCGGCCACACGCCGCAGGATATCGCCGACGATCTGTTGATATTGCTCAAGGCGGCGTGAGCTTGATTCGTTCTTGTCGGCCGGCGGCCCCGCGTCTATACTCGCCCGGCTTTTTTGCAGGCGTTTTTATTGCATGTTTTTGAGCTGAAACGACGTGCCGGGAGGGTTCCCGGGCGGTGCAGCAACCCTAGGAGGCGTTATGTCTGCAACCAATCAGGCTGCGACCGAGCAGTACGATTACGACATCATCAAGAAGTTCTCCATCATGGCCATCGTCTGGGCCGTGGTAGGCATGTTCGTCGGCGTGTATATCGCCTCGGAACTGGCTTGGCCGTTCCTGAACTTCGACAGTCCCTACTTCTCGTTCGGCCGCTTCCGCCCTGTGCATACCGGCGCGGTAATCTTCGGCTTCGGCGGTTCGGCGCTGTTCGCCACCTCGTATTACGTGGTGCAGCGTACCTGCCAGACCCGTTTGTTCGCGCCCGGCCTCGCCACCTTCACCTTCTGGGGTTGGCAAGCCATCATCGTGCTGGCAGCAGCCTCCTATGTGCTGGGCTACAGCCAGGGCCGTGAATATGCGGAAATGGAATGGCCCATCGATATCCTGATCTTGTTCGTCTGGGTGGCTTATCTGGCGGTCTATGTCGGCACCCTGATGAAGCGCAAGCAGGCGCACATCTATGTCGCCAACTGGTTCTACCTCTCGTTCATCCTGGCGACCGCGTTGTTGCACACCTTCAATAACCTCGCGGTGCCGGTGAATCTGTTCACCCTCAAGTCCTACAGCCTGTTCGCCGGCACTCAGGACGCGATGACCCAGTGGTGGTATGGCCATAACGCGGTGGGCTTCTTCCTGACCGCCGCCTTCCTGGGGATGATGTATTACTTCGTGCCCAAGCACGCCGGCCGTCCGGTCTATTCCTATCGTCTGTCCATTGTTCACTTCTGGGCGCTCTCGTTCATGTACATGTGGGTGGGCACCCATCACCTGCACTGGACCGCGCTGCCCGACTGGGCTTCCACGCTCGGCGCCACTTTCTCCATCATGCTGTTGCTGCCTTCCTGGGGTGGCATGATCAACGGCATCATGACCCTGTCCGGTGCCTGGGATAAGTTGCGTACCGACCCGATCATGCGTTTCATGATCGTCGCGCTGTCGTTCTACGGCATGTCCACCTTCGAAGGCCCGCTGATGTCTCTGAAGGATGTCAACGCGCTGTCCCACTACACCGACTGGACCGTGGGCCATGTGCACTCCGGGGCGCTGGGATGGGTGGCGATGATCTCCTTCGGTTCGCTCTATCACATGATGCCGCGTCTGTGGAATACCACCATGTACAGCGAGAAGTTGATCAATATGCACTTCTGGCTGGCGACCATCGGTACCCTGCTGTACATCACCGCGATGTGGATTTCCGGCATCTCTCAGGGCCTGATGTGGCGCGCCTTCGATGAATTCGGCAACCTGCAATACTCCTTCGTGGAATCGGTCGCCGCCATGCATCCCTTCTATGCCATGCGCGCCATCGGTGGCGTGTTCTTCCTGGCGGGGATGTTGTTGATGGCATACAACATGTACCAGACCATCCGCCAGGGTGTGCGCGCCGAAGCGGCCGGCGCACGCGCCGCCGCCGCCACCGCCTGACGCGAACGAGGTTAGAAAATGAGCTTCAAACACGAAAACGTCGAAACCAATGCCGGTGTTCTACTGGTGTTGACCATGCTGGCCATCAGCGTGGGTGGTCTGGTGGAAATTGCGCCGCTGTTTTTCAACAAGGATACGACCGAGAACGTGGAGGGGGTGCGTCCCTACACGCCGCTGGAATCGCGCGGCCGCGATATCTACATCCGTGAAGGCTGCTATACCTGCCATTCGCAGATGATTCGTCCGTTCCGCGACGAACAGATCCGTTATGGCCATTACTCACTGGCGGCAGAGTCGAAGTACGACCATCCCTTCCAGTGGGGCTCCAAACGCACCGGCCCCGATCTCGCGCGCGTCGGCGGCAAGTACTCCAACGAATGGCATGTGCAGCACATGATCAAGCCCACTTCCGTGGTGCCCGAGTCGGTGATGCCGAACTATCCGTGGCTGCTTGAAACCAAGCTGGATATTTCCGACATCGGTGATCGCATGCGCGCGCAGCGTGTCGTCGGCGTGCCCTACTCGGCCAACCAGGAAGAATATCAGCGCAACGTGAAGGAGTTCGGCGAGGCGGTCGCCAAGACCCTGGTGATCGCGGATGCCAAGAAAAATCTGGTCGCCCAGGCGCAGGAAGGCAACTATGACGGTGACCGCGCCAGCGTCTCCGAGATGGACGCCATGATCGCCTACCTCCAGGTGCTTGGGACGATGGTCGACTTCAGCAAGATCAAGCCCGAAGAACTGGTGAAATTCCGCTGATGGAGTGGTTTGCGAATCCGGAAAATACCAAGCCGCTCGGCCTGCTGATTTTTTTCATCACCTTTTGCTTGATCGTGCTCTGGGTGTATGGCAACAAGAAGCGCGGCAAGCGGCTGGAAGAGCACAAGAACATCCCTTTTCTTGATGACGACGAAGTGAAGAAGGATTAGTCCGATGGCTGACAACTCAAATCCGGTGACCAACCCGGCGACGTCCCAGGTACAGACCACAGGCCATGTGTGGGACGATGATCTAC
>JAUXXW010000075.1 GCA_030684775.1 Pseudomonadota bacterium | reverse complement strand
CTGGCGGATGACAAGAAAGGCGGCGCCCCTGACATGGGCATGGGCGGTGGCATGGGTGGCGGCATGGGCGACATGGGCTTCTAAGCTCAGCTTTACTTGGCTACCGACCGGGGCGCATTTGGCACGTTTTTGCCAACCACGCCCCGGTTTGTCGCAAAGCAAAAACCCCGCTTCGGCGGGGTTTTTGCTTTGCGGCGCCGGTGTCATGCCGGCAGATTCGAAATCGCTATGCGATGCCGTCTCAGCGCACTGGCAACGGCTCCGTCGAAACGCGAAGACGTGGTGACCGGATAGGCACCCGACAGGAAACGAGCATTCCCAATCAGCGCATATTGCCCCGACGACGAAGAGCCAACTGACCATTCGTCGTCATGACAGTCTGCAACCTGGTGTAGATCGGTCATTCGTTTGTCATTCATGAATATCAGGTCATCGGCCAGTGCTGACATTCACGAGAGTGTCCAGTATGTTTTCCAACGTCGCCTTTCTGGATACTTTGCCCAAGCTGGGCGCTCGGCCAGGGAAGTTCGGTTAGTGAATCGAAAACCCATCTCTCTGGATGTCCGGCCCTGCCATCGGATTGGTTGCGATTACCTAAAAATTGAACAAGGCCGCTAAGCCCAGCCCTTGGTAAACAAGGAAGGTAAGTACAGCCAACTACTGCCCCTGATTTCTGGCCGGCAACTTGTAAGCCTGCAACGCATGGTTGGGTGATTCCGGGAAGAGAAAGGCAAGCTCGCCGGTTTGCACCATTTCGGTCAGGTGCTTGTTGCGCAGGTATTTCAGGTCTTTATGCAGCAAGGTGGCAAGCTCTTCGCCACGCAACGCTTGCCACCCACACAGCTCGCGGATGAGCGCGCGTAAAGCCGCTCCTCCCAAGCGCTGCCGGGGTTGGGGCAGGCGTGCCGCCAGCTCGGGTGGCAAGTCCGGCAGAGGCCGCTTACCACCTTGCGGCAACTGCTTACCACCTTCTACGAACCGGTTACCACCTTCCAACGGGAGTTCGCCCTGTTCCGGGTGACTGTCAAACCCATCCCGTGGCGAAGCCAAGGTGTAATGGGTACGGCTCCCTGCCCCCTGCTTTTCCAGCAACCCACGGTCACGCAACCGACGCAGCAGGCTGCTCGCTTGCAGGGTATCGAGCCCGGAAAAATCCCGGCAGGCAGTGTTGTCCACCACCCCGGTTTCGCGCGCATAAATCAGCACCTTGGCTTCGTCGCCAGTGAGCCCCTCGCCTGCCAGCGCCTTGAGCCAAACGTAGTCGTCCTCGGTCAGCAAGTGATGCAGAAACAGCGTGACCTTGAATTCGTTCTTCTGCCGATCGGAGGCGAATTCCGGCAGCGGCAAACCCGCTTCGCCCGCCATGCGGCGCATGGTGCGGATACCCGACCCCTTGGTTTCCGCCCAGTTCAACTCATGCAGAACCGCCGCGATGGCTGGGTTGCGCAGGCGCGAGCCCGGGGTACCCAGACTCGCCATGTCCTTCAGCGAATAGCCCGGATTGAGAATTTCGATTCGATTGCTGTAACGGATGATCTGGACCGGGCTGTGTTCCTGATAGCTGCGGTGCATCACCGCATTGGCCAACGCCTCCCGAATCACCTTGCGCGAAAGCACCGGCTCCTGCCGACTTTGCAGTTCGCCTTCCGGTAGACGAAAGCCCTTGGGCAACTCGTCGACGATGCTGGCCTCGGCCACCGGCAGCGCCAGCATCAGCGGCTTGCGAATATCCACCGACTGAAAACGCTGCTCCGGATCGTCCACCCACTGTGTGCCAACTACCCGGATGTAGTCGATACGCAGGGCCGGGAACAGCCGTCGCAAAGCTATCGGCTTGCCGAACAACACGATGCCCGCCAGGGTTGGCTTTAGCGTGCCGTCCACACGACGAACAGCGGAAAGCGCCTCCAGCATGTCGGGGTTGTCATACCCCAGCTCTTCCGCCTGGGGATTCGCCAAGGCGCGCAGGCGGCGATATTCAGCAATCGCCTGCGGATCGAGGTCATCCATGCGCGCATCGAGTACGGGCGCCATATCCGGGCCGAACTGGGGCTGGCTGGCCCCGCGCAGCACCCATAAGTCCTCGTCCGTGCAACGCTGGTCGGTGGAGCCGATACGTCGGAATGCGCCCTTGGGCAAACCCGTGGCCTTGAGATAAACGGGCTTCTGGCTGACATCCGCTTCCGGCACGAACACCACGATGACCGTCCTGCCATCGAGACGATCCACCGCCATTTCCGGGCGGATCGCCACATTCAGCATCGAGGCGCACTGGCTAGCCAGGTCTTTCTGAATCTTGTCGGGATCGGCCAGCCCTTCCGGCCAATAGCGGGTGTCGCCTTTTTCATCCACCCGACTATCCACACCCAGCAAGAGATGGCCGCCGCCCAACCCCGGCTCGTTGGCGAAGGCCAGGACGGTTTCGATGATCGACTTGCCGATTTCGCGCGAGCGCTTGGCCTCGATGCGCGGGGATTCGTCGGAGGCGTTGAGTTCGGTGAGGAGGTCTTGGGCGGTGCGCATTTTCTACGCCGCGCGCTTGAAACTGCCCTGCATCTCCGCCACCACCTCGCGTAGCCGCCCATCGAACTTGCGGTTGACCTCCTCGAAGCTGCCGACCAGCTTGGCATAGATCGGATTGGCGAAAATGGCATCGAGGTCAACGCGGCCTTGTGAAGAAAGGTTCGCGATGAATATGTCCTTGAGCTTGCGCAGTGGCACGGCTTGCTCGTCGTTGAAGTTGTACAGCGCCAGATAGCTTTCGAAGCCCACCTCGATGCGCTCCCGCGTGGTCGGAATTTTGCGCACACCCAACACGGCCAGGAAGAAATCCCACACAGAGCCCGCCGGATAGTCGTAAATCTTCTGCAACTGCTCTTCGCTGAGAATCACATCCGGCGCGGCGGCCCAGGCGGTGACCAGGGCCAGTTCCTCATCACTCGGCTGATAATCCTTGTCCTCCCAGGCCTTGCGCCGCAACAGGGCGATGCGCGGGTCCATCGTCGATTTGACTCCAGCTTCGAACAACTCCCGCGCCCTGGCGATCGGGATGTTGTCGATGATCTTCAGCCCATCCTCGGTCAGTAAGGTACGCTGAATCTGATTGGCCGGGTCTGGGTTGTCCAGGATGCCATCCACCTTGATGCCGCCGCCCCCACCACCGCCACCTGCGCCGTTGTCACCTTTTTTCAATACTTTCTGATTGGGTTTGAGCGTGCCTTTGCCGTTGTCACCCATGCGCTTGCACAGGCCGACAAAATCGAGAATCTTGAAGCTGAACTTGCCGGTCTTGGGATCGAGCCGGGTGCCCCGGCCCAGCATCTGCAAATACTTGCTCACCGACTTGGTCAGCGCTCCGAAGGCCACATAACGCAAGCAGGGGATGTCCACGCCGGTGCTCATGATGTCCACCGAGACCACGATGCGCGGGTTCGAATAGGGCCGTTCGAACCACTCCTTGAGGGATTCGTTGATGTCGTCGTTTTCCGAGATCACCGCCTCCGCGTAGCGCGGGCTCTGTCCGGCATCGTTGAAGGCGGCGTTGATCGCCTTCACCAGCATCAGGCTATGTCCCTGGCTGGCGGCGAAGACCAGAACCTTCTCGCCGTATTCGGTTTCCTTGCGCAGGATTTCCGCCCAACGGGTCGCCTGTTCATCGCTCAGGATGTGTTTGTTGAGCTTCTCCAGCTTGATCTTTTCTGCTTTGCCAATTTCGATGCGCTTGCGCGTTTCCGGGTCCAGCAAGTGGTCGTACAAAACGCCCTCGCCCATCGCCTCTTTGGTCAGGGCGGTGATGTGTTCCTCCTTGCTGTACGGCGCCAGAAACCCCTCCTCGATCCCTCGGTCCAAGTCGTACTTGAAATCCGGTTCGCCGGATTCGCAGCCGAACAGGCGGTAGGTGTCGTTGATGGCAAGGTCTTCGTCGGCTATTTCCGCATCCTTGGCGGCCACGGCGATACGTGGCGTGGCGGTCAGGCCGATGCGCGGGCAAACGAAATGATCGAACACCAGATTGCGGTTCACCGTGATCGAGCGGTGACATTCGTCGACGATGATGAGGTCGTAGAAATTGCTGGGAATCCGGTCGTACAACTGCTCCAGGGTGTCGATCACCACCGCGTGGATATTCTTGTTCTTGTGCGCACGCCAACTGGCGGAGGTGATCCAGTGGCTGTTGTAAGTGGGGGCGAGCAGCCGGAACCCCTTGTTGATGGCCTGTCTCGCCAGGGTGCGGCGATCCACCACGAACAGGATGCGCCGCGCCAGCGCGTGATCCAGCAGCGCCTTGGCGAAGGCCACCATAGTTCGCGTCTTGCCCAGGCCGGTGGCCATATGCACCAGCATCTTCATCTTGCCTTCGCGGAAAAGGCTCAGCAGGACAAGGATGCAATCCAGTTGATAGGTACGCTCCTTGCCCGCCGCCGGGTCGTAGCCACCGGCCAGGGTGGTATCGACACGAATTTCCTGTTGCTGGCGTTTCAGCCGGTCCTGCTCAAGCTTGAGCTTCATGGCCTCCAGGGTCATGAAGCCATCCACCACGCGGAACTCCGCCGCATCCACACCGCGCCAGGACAAGTCGAAGAACAACACCTTCAGACCGCCCTCGCCATCCGCCGCGCAGGCATAGAGGAAACGCGGCTTGAGTATCCGGCTGTATTTCAACCGCAGCTTGGGCAAGGCCTTGGCCGGGTCGTCCAGCTTGTTCTCGATCACCGCCAGCGCCATGCCCTGCAAGTTCTGAACCACGAAATCCGGCTTGATCGACTTGCTGCCGGGGAAGTCCCGCTGTTCCTCCTCGGTCAGCGCATAGCTGGGCTGGTAGAGCAGCGTATCGCCCAGCCGCCAGTCCAAGGCTTTCAGCGCGTCGTAAACCTTGAGGTCCACAGTGGATGCCTCATTGTCGAAGATGCCGGTTTTCGTGGGTTTGGGCATGGTCAGAACTGCCAGATGCGGTCGAGTGTGTCCCGAATGCGCTTTTGTGCTTCATCACGCATGGATAGCAATTCAGATTGAAGTGCCAGCTTCTTATCCAAAGCAGCCACGATGTGGTCCTGTTCATCCAATGATGGCAAAGGGATTTTCACAGTCCGAAATGTTGATGCACTGATGTTGTAGGTGCCACCGCCTGCCGTCGGATTAAGTAATGCCCTTCCCTCTGGACTCATCAGATAGAACATCACATAGTGTGGATTGGCTAGCGATCTATCGAATCTGAATCGAATTAGATATGAAGCAAAAACATAATCGCCTACACCATTCCAGACCGCGCACTTCCCGACCAAGGCAGGATTTCCATTCGAGCGAACGATAAGGAAATCCCCCTCTTCCAAGTTGTATTTCCTAAAATCTGACTCATTAAGTTCGGCGCGCTTTATATCCACTAAATTAAAGTTGCAGAAGCCGATATTGCCAATTCTAAGCATTGGATAGCCAGAATCGCCGTAATCGGCCTTCTGCGATGAACCGTACATTGAGTCAAGAGTAATTTCGGAAAGCTCGATCAGTGGCCAATCTGCTCTTGTCGGAACTTCCAATCGCCAAGCAGAACGTATTTGATCAATGCCACAAATCAGTTGGCTCGCTGCGCCAAGGCTAACAGCGATTTTTTCTTGCTCTCCTAATGGTGGAAGTGGAATGGACTGAGCCTCAATATACTCAGGCTGAGATCGACCTTTTACACCGCCTGGTTTATTGGCCGACAGTATTGAAATGAATCCAGTATGACGGAGCATGTAAAATAAAAAATAAGGGTGCACAACTGTAAGGTCGGGCATGTATATTAGGTAATCCAAAGAAGCAAGAACTCTGCCTATCTCATTTATCGTAGTTGCACCTTGATGGAAATTGATTTTTGATATTATTAAATCACCCTTTTCCGTCCATTGAAGATTTGTTTCGGCTACACGATCTTCACGCATAAAAAGCTTGCCATCTGCAAACCTAATTTTGCCGACAATATCCGTTTCCCCGTGGTAGTTTTGTTGGGCCAAAACCGCACGACGTAATTTTAATAATTCACCTAGTGGTGCCCGTGGTGTCTTTCTCTGCGAAGCAATGATCTCCTGCAACGTCCCCAAATGCGGATGCTTTTGGAATTCTTCTGGGGGCACGCCAGCCAGGAATTGCCGCGCCCAGTCCAGTTCCAGGGTATGCCGGGGTTCCAGGGTGGAGAGCAGTTCGTCAAGCTCCTCGGGACGCGCGGCAGCTATGGCGCGGTATCTGCTTTCCAGGCCATTGTCTTTGCCGCCTTCCCGAACTCGTCGCGCCGCGAAGGCGCGCCAGGATTCCAGTTGTGCGGGCGTGAGGCTGCTGCGGTAGTTGGGCAGGTTGAAGGAGTAGAGATGCGCCCGCTCGATCTTGCGGGCGATTTCGTTCTCGGTTTTGGAAAACCAGAGTTCGCCGTGTTGTTTCAGGCGCAGATTATTTTCGGCTACGGTGAGTTTTTTCGCGGCACATTGGGCATCCCATTTCTTGATCTGTTTGGCGCGGTCTTCGGCTTGCTTGGCGGCCATGTCGGCGCGGGTTTCCGCGCGAATGCGGTCCTTGATGCGTGGGTCCAGTGCTTTGATCCAATCGGCGGGAATACAGAAGGAATGCCGGCTCTCGGGCGGTTCCTTGCCCTGACGAACATAGCCATGAAACAGGTCGAGGGCTTCCACCAGTTGGCAGCCGGCCTGGGGTTTGCGATTGGTGCCCATCGTGTAGCCGTCGTTGGCCACCTTGTAGAACCAGACCCGCTCGGTGGCCTGGCCTTTGACGAAGAGCAGGATGGAAGTCTTCGGCCCCTGGCCGCCTTTGCTGACGAACAATCCCTGGGGCAGGCTGATGATGGCTTGCAGATTGCAATCCTCCAGCAGGGAACGGCGCAGGGAGCGGGCGCTGTTCTGGTCCCAGGTGAGAAAGCCTTCGGACACGATCACCGCGCAGACGCCACCCGGTTGCAGGGTCTCCAGCATCAATTTCACGAACAGGATGGTGGTCTCGCTCTCCGTGGAATATTCGCTCCAGACGTTGGGATAGGACTCCTTGTCCCTTTGCGCGCCGAAGGGCGGGTTGGCGAGCACGATGCTCTTGCTGGCGGGCAGAATTTCGCTGCCGAATTTTTCCAGTGCATCGCCCTGCTGGATGTTGCCGGGGTTCAAGCCGCGCACGTAGAAGTTGATGGCGGCCATCTTGCGCACCATGCCCAGGTATTCGATACCGCCGACGCCGGTACGGTAAAAATCGGTGTTGACCTCGATGGACGGCACTGCCACCGGATGCCGCTCGAACCAGTCCTTGAACCAGGCGGCCAGTTCCGGGTGGGCCTTGGGGCCGGGCCAATGGCCTTCGCGATAGATGCCTTCAAGCACGTATTCGAAACTGTCGAACATGAAGCCGCCGGTGCCGACGGCGGGGTCAAAAAGGCGAGAGTGGAAGGTGGGTGCCACCAGGCCGACCATGAAGTGGCGGATATGGTCCGGGGTGCGATGCAGACCGATGTCCTTGGTGCCGCCGGTCTCGGACAGGGCGGATTCGATAGCATCGCCCAGCAAGTCGGTTTTCAGCAGGCGCTCGCTGTCCAGTTCCGCCACCAGTCCGATGATTTCGCCCATGTTGCCGCTGGTGACGTTGTTGGTGAAATTGGAGTTGCTGAATACCTCCTCGATCAGCACCAACTGGTCCTGCACCTTGGTGGAGAGATTGCCCCGCCAGACCTTGCGCGCCTCGCTCAGAATGCGGGCGTAAAAGGGAAAAAACCGGCTGTTGAGTTTGGGCAGTATCTGCTCGTTGGGCAGGCCGAGCAGGGAGGAAAACAACAGCGTTTCGTTATAACCGGTGAAAGCCGCGCGCAATTGGGTGAAATCCGGGTCTTGCACCAACTTGACCTCGAATATGCGCAGTAACAGCAACTCGATGATGTATTCCACCCGCTGCACAGGCGTCCCCGCCGGCCGCAATTTGTTGTGCAGCTTTTTAAGGATGTTGTTGGTTTCTTTGTCGGCGTAGTGGACGGTGGAACGGGCCATTGGGGGACTTTACTCAGTTCGGGATTAATGCGGGCCGGCCCAAGTTGGGGCGGAAAAATGCGGTCTGGTCGAACAGGCGGGCATCGTCGGCCTGACCGAAGAGGAAGCGCTCGAAGACGTGAAACAGCGTCTTGAAGTAGATGAACTCGGGGGCGTGGTTGACGTAAAGCTGTTCCAGGTAGCGCAGAACTTCCGCCTTCACGTCTTCAACCAGGGTTTCATCGCCCCAGATTTCATCAAACCAGGCTTTGAGTTCGGCCCGGTCACGGTCGCTATCGACGACCAGATTCAGCTCGATGTTGGGCATGCTGGAGAGGCCCAGCCCCCGTCGGGTGAAGTTGGAACTGCCCAGGATGGCGTGCTCGCGATGCCCGTCATGAACGTGATAGAGCTTGCCGTGCAGCAGATTGGCTTGGCGGATGGAGCGGATTTCCACCTTGTCGCTGATCCACTGCGCGCAGCGGCGGGCGATTTCCTTCTGTTGCAGGCGGTTGACCAGTTCCAGGCCTTCGTCCTCAATCTTGAACGATTTCTTGTCGGTTTTTTCGGGGTCGATGGTGGCGATGAAACGGGGCTCACCAAAGAGAAAGTGCAGATTGCCAATCCGATCGAGTTCGGCCGACAGCGCTTCGTAGGCGTAGATGGTGAAATACGCCGAGACGACAGACAACTGGCACCCAGCGGCGATCTTCTCGACGAGGAAATCGGCGACTTTGCCGTGCGTATGGTTGTCGCGGATGCCGAAGGGATTCGATCCTTTAGTCGCCATCGCGTGTCCTCGCCCCATCGTCGCGCGCGCCGCCACGACGCACCCAGTCGTCCACCTCGGAAACCTTGAATTTCCAAAGGCGGCCGATCTTGTTCGCGGGCAGTCCCTTGGCGTCGATCCAGCGATAAATCGAGTCCCGGGTAACCCCAAGATGTTCCGCGATCTGCTCGACGGATAGCCAAGGCTCAGTCATTTCTGAACTCCATCGGTATCAAATGAGGCGGCATAGAGTCGTATTGAATCGTGAAGGGCGCAATCTAGCAGGTGGTCGCAGGGGCAGCCAGTTCAGATTCAGATCGCATCATCAGGGGGGCTATTGTTTGGATTCAGCTTGGCTTCCTGATCGCCCGGCGCGTTTTGAGGGCGTCGTCAATCACTGCATGGAGCACATGATAACGCCAAGCGAAACGCACTCGACGGCATCTACCAGAGCAATCGGCTGTGGCCAGATCGTTTGATGGCTGGAGTCGGACGAATGATCCGTAGCGGACTGCATGTTTGTAGTGGATCGAAAACGCTCACTCGATACCGAAGAAAGCGGTCATTCGTGAACGGCCGCTTTCAGGTCAGGGCGAACGACCGTTGAGGCCGAAAACCAGAATCTCGAACCGATTTCACGACTGGCCGCCTACCCACTTGCAACGGTCGCTCGGTAGCGCAGTCAGTTGTAATATGCGCCGTAATACACACGAGGATATTCCCATGCGCACACTCTCCGTCCGCCTCGACGACCAAACCGATTCCCTGTTACGCGCCTTCTGCGCCCGCACTGGGCAGACCCAGAGCGACGCCGTGAAAGCGGGCATTGCCGCGCTGGCGGCGCGATCCGAAACGCCCGCACAATTGGCTGAGGACTTGGGGCTGGTGGGCTGTTTCGACAGCGGTGTGGGCGATCTGGGGCGCAACCATTCGCAACGTCTGCGCGAGAAATTGGCCGGGAAAGCACGCCGTGGCTAAGGCCTTGGTCGATACCGGCCCGCTGGTGGCCTGGCTGGACAAGGGGGATGGCGACCACATCCGTTGCGCCGCGTTTTTCGCCAACTATCAGGGGCAGCTCATCACCACTTGGCCGGTGCTCACCGAGGTCTGCCACCTGCTGCCGCGCCACGTCGTCGGGCGCTTCATGCGCTGGGTAGCGGCGGGTGGCGTGGTGGTGCGGGAACTGTCGCCCACGGCGGCGGACGACATCGCCGTCCTCATGGAGAAATACGACGACCTGCCGATGGACTTGGCGGATGCCTCGCTGGTCTGGTTGGCCGAGCAGGCCGGCATCGTCGAGGTCATCACGCTGGATGAAACCGATTTCGGCATCTATCGCCTGCCCGGCGGCAAGCGATTGGCGAATCTGTTGGCGCGGTGATTGCGCCAGTGCCCGCATGCTTGCCGGCACCACCACCACCACCGCCACTGTGCTGGCTCAGTCCATCGTCAACGAAGGCATGAAGTTCGTCGCCGCCGGCATGAACCCGATGGACCTGAAGCGCGGCATCGACAAGGCCGTGATCGCCATCACCGCCGAGCTGAAGAACATTTCCAAGCCCTGCACCACCAACAAGGA
>JAUXXW010000072.1 GCA_030684775.1 Pseudomonadota bacterium | reverse complement strand
CGCCACCGCCTCCCGCGCGCAGCCCAGCGCCTCGGCGCGGGATACGGCATCGCCCAGGTTGCTCAGATGGACAGACAGATTGTTGAGCACCCCAGCCCTTTGCGCCGGCTCATCCGCCTTGCGCAATCGGGCGCGCTCGACGGCGACTTCCATGTCCAGCAGGGGGGTGGAGTAGTTCGGCAGATCGAGTTGCGGGGCGATGGCTTCCTGGGCGGCGGTGTCCAGCTCTTGCCACGCCTCGAACAGCAAGCGGCCCAGGCCGGGGGCGGCGCTGTGGGCGGCAGCGATGAGACGCTGGCCGTGGGCCGGCCAGGCGTGGGCGAGGCCGGCCACCAGGGTCTGCCGCCCGCGGGTATCGGTGGACTCCGCCTCGCGCCGGGCGGCGAGGCGGGCGATGACCTGGAGGCCGCGCTCGGCCAGGGCCGGGTCTTCGGGCAAGGCGGCGCGGAGCAGTTCCACGCCCCGCCGGGCGGCCAGGCGTTCCCGGATCAGGGCCTCGGCCAGTGGATCGGGTTGCAGGGGGCCGAGGCTCTCGTCCGGGGCCGGGTAGGCGCGGGCCAGGCCGTCGAGCAGTTCGGCGGCCGCGATACCGAGTTGGGCGAAGGTCGTCGTGGCCTGTTGCCGGCAAGCGCCTTGTACCAGGGCCAGCCAGGCCAGGGCGTCGGCCCAGTCGTCGTAGCCCGTGGCCGGCGCCAGGCCGCTTTTTGTCCAGTAGCGCCATTCCCGGTCGAGTTGGCTGGCCAGCAAAGCGGCGGCATGCTCGGGGCGTTCCCCCGCCAGGGTGGCGAGGGCTGCCATGTGCAGGTGTAGCGGCCGGTCATAGAGGGGCGCCGCGAGATCGGGCCGGTAGGGGTCGGTGGGTGGGGTGAGGCCCTGGGCCGCGGCATAGCCGTTCAGGGCGGCGAGGTAGGTGCTCTCGCGCCCCGGCACGTCCCGGCTCCATGGCGGCAAGTCTTGCACGCCGGCATTGCCGGGGCCGGTGAGCAGGGCGGCCACTTCGGGCGTGCAGGCGGTGTGGTGCGGCAGTTCCCGCCACCAGGCGCCGTTGCGCGCCAGCAGGAGCAGGCGCGGACGGCCGGCGGACGGGGTTTCCAGGGCGATCTTCAGCAGGCGCAGCAGGGTTTCCTGGTGGCCTTCCACGTAGTCCAGCACCAGCGGAATCGGGGTTTCCCCCGCACGCGCCAACCAGTCCCGCCAACGGGTTTCCCAATCGGACGGCAGTTCGGCCGCCAGCCAGAGGGCCGGCCAGCCGCGTTGCCCGGCGCGCTTGACGGCTTCCAGGGCGGATCGGGTCTTGCCCATGCCGCCGGGGCCGGTGACCAGGCGCAGGCTGAGGCGCGGCGTGGCGGGGTCGGCCATCCAGTCCAGCCAGTGTTCCACCACGGCATCCCGCTCGGGGTCGAAGCGGACGATCTGGTCCCGCGCCAGCAGCAGGGCGGAGGGCGCTTGGCCGCCGTCGGGGCGCCAGGGGCGCGGGCGGGGCGGTTGCAGGAAACCGGGCAGGTCGGGGGAGGCGGGTTGGATCTCGGGAGCCGCGACAACGGGGGTGGCAGCGGCGGGGGCGGCAGTGGCGAAAAGCAGGCGGCAGCCCAAGCGGCGTTCCAACACGGCCAGCAGATCGCCGGCGCAGCGTTCCCAGGTGTAATCGAAGCGGCGGCGCAGATTTTCGGCCAGTTCGCAAGCGTCGGCCTTGCGTTCGTTGATGTGGTCGCCCAGGGAGATCAGGGCGTCGCGCACGGCCGCCACATCGGCGGCACTGTGGTTGGGCTCGCCGTCGCTGTCCGGCAGGTGGCCCTGTACCGCCACGCTGTGCACGCTGCGACCCAGGCCCATGCTCTGGCAGGGGCCGTGCAGCAGGCGGTAGACGCCGGATTGCTCACCGATGACCACCGGCACCCGGCAGGCGATGGCTTCCCAGGCCACCAGGCCGAAGCCTTCGTGCCAGGAGGGCATCATGGCCACGCTGCTGCCGGCCAGATCGCGGAAGTAGTCCTCCCGGTCCTCGCCGAAGGGGGCGAGGTCGCAGTTGGGTACGCGCCCGCTGGCGGCTTCGATGAGCTTGCGCACGGCCGCCTGGGCTTCCACGGGCACGCCGCGCATGCGCAGCGAAGGCGATTTGCGCAGGGGGCTGTGTTCGTACCCGCTCTTGTCGAACACCTTGGCAAGCGCGGCGCCATAGCCGCGCACCGCCAGGGCGCCCTGTTTGATGCGGTCGTCCTCGTCGCCCAGGCGGCCGGCGACGAAGGCCGTGAAGTTGTTGGGCGGTTTCTCGCGCAGCAGTTCCGGATTGGGGTCCGCCAGGCCGGGCACCAGCATTTCCACGGCCTTGCCTTCGCCCAGCAGATCTTGCAGTTGCTCCCGCAACATGGGGCCGACCGCCAGGCACAGGTCCGCCGCCTGGAACATCCGCCGCTGCTGTTCCCGCTTCTCCGCCGCCGGCCGGCTGTCGCCTTTCTTGAAGTCCTGATAAGCGCCGAAGGCCATGTGGTGGATGAGCGCGGCGCGGCTGCCGGGATGGCGTTCGCGCAGTTGCAAGGCCAGTTCGCCACTGGTGATGTCGTGGCCGATCCAGATCCAGCTCTCGCCGGGAGCTTTTGCGGCGAATTGCGCTTGCAGGCGCTCAGCCGCATCGGCCGGGAAGTCCTTGCCCTGGTCACCCAGGGGCATCAGATCGACCTTGTAGCGGCTGGCGTCGGCTTGGGCCTGGGCATCGGCGGCGAGCACCGCGCAGTACAAATCGAAGTCGCGGCGGGGCTGGATGCCCAGGGATTTCAGCAGTTCGACATTGAAGGCGTTGATGCCGCCGAATTTCGGGCCCCAGGCGGTGGCAAGGGAGACGAGGGTGGGGCGAGGGGGCATGGCGGCATTCCCGATTTGTGATTTTTTCCGTTTCGGGAGTTTAGCCGAGGGTTATTCACCGTAGGAGCGGGCTTGATCAACCTCTCCGCCGGTATCCCCAAGCCCTCGTGCAACTTGCGGATCATGGCCAGCGTCAGCGGCCGTTTGCGGTTGAGGATTTCGTACACCCGGTTCATTCGCCCGATCATGGGTTGCAGGTCTTTGGGTGTGAGGCCGCCTTGTTCCATGCGGAATTTGATGGCTTCAACGGGGTCGGGCAAATCCACCGGAAAATGCTTGGCCTCATAGGCTTCCGCGAGGGTGAGCAGAATGTCGAAACGGTCACCTTCGGGCGTGCCCGGTTCCGGCTCGTTGTCGAAGAAGGCGGAAATTTCCCGCAGGGCGGCGCGGTAGTCGGCTTCGGTGCAGGGGATGCAGGTCCATATTCAAAGTTCCATTTCAACGGTTTCGGCATCAATGCTGTCGTATTCCGCATGGGTGCCGATGAACTTGATGTAAAGGGCGCCGAAGCGGTAGGCCACGGCGACGATCAGGCGGTAA
>JAUXXW010000092.1 GCA_030684775.1 Pseudomonadota bacterium | reverse complement strand
CTGAGCAGCCGTCTCAGAAATCCCCCCTACCCCCCTTTGATAAAGGGGGGTGCCGCTGCACCAACCGCATCACCAGCGCCGTAGGTTGGGCAAAGCGAAGCGTGCCCAACGAACCGTCGCGATGTTGGGCACGCTTCGCTTTGCCCAACCTACGGCACTACCGGTAGTGGGTGGGTGTGTTAACCCGATAAGCACGGTTTGAGGGTTTTCTTCCTCCTTTTCAAAGGGGGGAGTCAGGCGTGCTTCAGAGCTCAGAGCCCTCCGCAGCCGCTTGTTCCCGAATCAGCCGCTCGGTTTCACGCATCAGTGCGCGCATCACCTTGGTGGCGGTCTGCATGCCGTTTTTCGCCATACTGCCGGCCATGTCACCGAGCGGTGCGAGGTCGATGCCCGCGCCGAGGCCGCAGCCTTCTTCGCGAACGACCGGGTTGCTCCGCGCGGGTTGCGCGCCTTCCAGGAAACCGCGCTGGAATTGGGCGATTTCCCATTGCTGGCGCATCAGGCGGCCGGCTTCGTAGGGAGTGATCTGGCCGCTACGCAGGGCGGTTTCGATATTGCCCATTTCGGTTTTTCCCATATCGCCACGCGGCCTGTTCATGCGCGCGCCCGGCATGGCGCCAGGGGCTGGGGCGGTTTGCACGGCTGAAGGAGTGGGCGAGTCAAACAGGCAGGAACGGTTGTCGGCCTGGGCGGCGCCGGCGGCGAGGGACAGGAAGGCGACGAGTGCCAGGGTAAGGGTTTTCATGATGGGACTCCTTGAGTGTTTCCCGGCGCGCGGAATGCGCGGCGGGTGAGTCCACTTTCCGCCTGGTACGTCAGACCGGTATGTCTGAACCATTACCGCTTGCAAGCAGGTGTTTCAGGGCGTTACCGGCGCGCTGTAACGGGAGATCAAACCCCGCGCCGGGCCAGTTCCAGTAGCCGCGCGACGCGCTGCTCGGTCGCCGGGTGGGTGCGAAACAGGCCGGCCAGGTCGCCGCCGGAGAGCGGGTTGATGATCATCATCTGCGCGGTTTCCGGGTGCAGGTCGGCAGTGTGCAGCGGCGTGCCGCGCGCGTAGGCCTCGATCTTGCGCAGAGCGGCGGCGAGCGCTTCCGGGTCGCCGGAGATCTCGGCGCCGCCACGGTCGGCGCCGAATTCGCGGGCGCGCGAGATGGCCATCTGGATCAGGCTGGCGGCCAGCGGCGCCAGGATCATGATGACCAGTTGCACGACGAAGTTGGGCCGCTCGCGGTCGCCGCCGAAAAACATGCCGAACTGGGCCAGGGCGGAAATGGCGCCGGCGACGGTGGCGGAAATCGTGGAAGTGAGGATGTCGCGGTTCTTCACATGCGCCAGTTCGTGCGCCATCACCCCGCGCAGTTCGCGCGCCGAGAGCATACGCAGGATGCCGGTGGTAGCGGCCACCGCCGCGTGTTCCGGGTTGCGGCCGGTGGCGAAGGCGTTGGGCTGCGCCTCGTCGATGAGATAGACGCGGGGCATGGGCAAATCCGCGCGCCGCGCCAGTTCCGCGACCATGTTGTAGAACTCGGGCGCGTCCGTCGGGCCGACTTCCTGGGCGTTGTACATGCGCAGGACCATCTTGTCGGAATTCCAGTAGGCCCACAGGTTCATGGCGCCACCCAGCAGCAGCGCAATCAACATGCCGGTGGCGCCGCCGAGCAGCATCCCCACCGCGCCGAACAGGGCGACGATGGCGGCCATCAGCAGGGTGGTTTTCAGCCAGTTGTTGAGCATCGCGGGGTTCCTGAAATGAATTTGGTCGGGGCCATAGATGCGGGAGCACGGGAAAAATTCAACCTAAATCCCGCTGTTAAAGCCGTGGAAGTGTAGGTTGGGCAAAGCGCAGCGTGCCCAACACCCCGTCGCCATGTTGGGCACGCTGCGCTTTGCCCAACCTACGGCTTTGCCCAACGTCTACTAAGCCGCCAAAAGACGGCGGCCAAGTCCCTGCTTTACCCTTCGGTCACCGCATCCCACGGCCCTGGCAAGGCGGGCCGGCGAGGCGCCGGCGCTACATTAGCCGGTCGCCTGGCTTGATCGTGCTGCCGGCGAGGAAGGCGGCGATGTCCAGGCGCTTGCCGCCCGGTTTCTGGACTTCGGTGATGTCCAGCGCGCCGCTGCCGCAGGCGACGCGCAGGCCTTCCTTGCCGACCGCCAGCACCGTGCCGGGTTGGCCGCCGGGTTGGCCAATCTCCGCTACCGGGCGTGCCCGCCAGACCTTGATCGGTTCGTCGCCAAGCAGCGCGTAGCCGGCGGGGAAGGGGTTGAAGGCGCGAATCTGGCGGTCCAGTTCTTCGGCGGGGCGGCTCCAGTCGAGGCGGGCATCGTCCTTGGCTATCTTTTTCGCATAGGTGGCCTGGGCATCGTCCTGTTTCTCGCCGGCCATCGTCTCCAGGCGGGGCAGCAGGGCGACGATTTCACGCGCGCCGAGTTCCGCCAGTTTGTCGTGCAGGCTGCCGCTGGTGTCGCAGTCGAGTATCGGCAGCGCGGTCTTTGTCAGCATGGCGCCGGTGTCCAGGCCACGGTCCATCTGCATCAGGGTGATGCCGGTTTCCCGGTCGCCCGCTTCGATGGCGCGGTGGATCGGCGCGGCACCGCGCCAGCGTGGCAGCAGGGAGGCGTGGATGTTGACGCAACCGAGGCGCGGCATGATCAGCGCGGCTTCCGGCAGGATCAGGCCATAGGCGGCAACCACCATGACCTCGGCGGCGGCGTCCGCGATGGGCTGGCGTGCTTCGTCAGTCTTGAGATTTTCCGGTTGCGCCACGGTCAGGCCATGCGCCAGCGCGACTTCCTTCACCGGGCTGGCCTTGAGTTTCATACCGCGCCCCGCCGGTCGGTCGGGCTGGGTGAGGACCAGGGGGATTTCGTGGCCGGCGGCGATCAGGGCTTTCAATGCGGCGGCGGCGAACTCCGGCGTTCCGGCGAAGATGAGGCGCATTACATCGCTTCCCGCATCTGTTTCTTGATCTTCTTGAGGATGCGCTCCTGTTTCAGGCGGGAGAGGTATTCCACGAACACCTTGCCGTTGAGGTGGTCGATTTCGTGCTGGATGCACACCGCCAGCAGGTCGTCGGCCTCCAGTTCGAAGGGTTGACCCAAACTGTTCAGCGCGCGCACACGGATGCGTTCCGGGCGGGTGACCGTGTCGTAGATGCCGGGCACCGAGAGGCAGCCTTCCTCATGTTCGCTTTGGCCGCTGGTTTCGAGGATTTCCGGGTTGATGAACACCTTGAGGTCGTTTTTCGACTCGCTGATGTCTACCAGAATCAGGCGTACGTGCCGGTCCACCTGAGTGGCGGCCAGGCCGATGCCGGGGGCGGCATACATGGTCTCCGCCATGTCGGCGATCAGCGTCTTGATGTTGTCGTCCACCGTGGCGATGGGCTGGGCAACCTTGTACAGGCGTGGGTCGGGATAATGAACAATCTTGAGCAGGGCCATGATCTATATGGGGTATGTGCAAATGCGGTGCAAATTCGGAGAAACTGGTTTAAGTTCGCTGCGAGCGCCATTATAAATCAGCGTGTTTCGCGCTTTAACGCCATAAGGCAGTGACCAACACAAGGCAGTGACCAACACAAGGCAGGAACCATGCGTACCTTTTTTCTGATTACCGCCTTATCCCTGACCTTCCCGGCCTGGGCCGACCAGGTTCGTCTCCAGGACAACGCCCCTGAGCAACATGTCGTGGTCAAGGGCGATACCCTCTGGGACATCTCGGCCACTTTCCTGAAAGACCCCTGGCAGTGGCCGAATGTCTGGAAGCTCAATCGGGATGAAATCAAGAACCCGCATCTGATCTATCCCGGCGACGTGGTGAAGCTCAGCCGCGATGCCGACGGCAATATCCGTCTCAGCCTGGAAAAAGGGCCGCGCCTGGTGAAGCTTTCACCGCGCGCCTACGGCGAGGCCATCGTCATCGAGGAACCCGGTATTTCCAGTATTCCCGAGAAAGCCATCGCCCCTCTGCTGTCGCGCGGGGGCGTGGGTGACCCGAGCGATCTGGAAAATGCGCCGCGCATCCTGGGTTCCAGCGATGCGCGCGTGATGTTCGGCCTCAACGACCGCGTCTATGCCGGCCGTGGCGATGGCGAGACGGTGGATTGGCGCATCGTGCGCCTGGGCCAGCCGATCAAGAATCCGGATGACAAGAACGAAGTGCTGGCTTACGAGCTGGTGTATGCCGGCGAGGCGACGACTGTGCAGCCGGGCGACCCGCAAATGGTGCGTATCACGCGCGCCGAACAGGAAATCCTGGAACGCGACCGCCTGCTGCCGGCCTGGAAAGCAGAACCCATTCAGTACGTGCCGCACGCACCGGAAAAACCCATCGCCGCCAGAGTCGCCGCCATGCTGGGCGGCACCGTCCATGCCGGCGCCTGGATGACCGTGGTGCTCGACAAGGGCATCCGCGACGGGGTGGAACAAGGCCATGTGCTGGCGCTGTTCCGCGCCGGCCGATCGGTGGCCGATCCCAAGTGCGTGCGCGCCGACAAGATCGCCTTCCTGGCCGGCGGCGAAGGCCATGCCAACGATTGCGTTCCGGACAAGAACGATAAAAGCACCTTGCCGGATACGCGTGTCGGCCTGGCTTTCGTCTACCGGGTATTCAACAAGGTGGCCTACGCGCTGGTGATGAAGAGCGAAGAGCAGATCACCTTGGGCGACCACGCCCGCAATCCCTAGCAGCCTGTCGGACTTTGGAATCGTCGGCTGCAAAGTGACCGCAGCGGTCCATTTTTCACCGGTTTTTTGCCCCATAGCCGGGCTATGGGGCGGCAAATCCGGCAAAAACTGGCCTCGCTGGGGCCACTTTTCGCTATCGACGACCAAAGTCCGACAGGCTGCTAGCTCGTTTCGCCGGCATGGTTGCCGGCAAACCGACAAATCATGCCGCAACGCCCCGACGCCGTTTTCTGGCTGACCCTGGAAGCCGTCCCCGGCCTTGGCCCGGACGGCGTGCGGCGCTTGCTCGACGCCTTTCCTTCCGCGCAGTCCATCTGCCAGGCGAACGCGGCGCAACTGTCGCCTCTGGTGGGTGACAAGCTCGCCCGTGGCATTGCCGCCGGCGTCGATGCCGCCCTTGTGCAACCCGGCCTGGACTGGCTGGCGGCGCCGGAAAACCATCTGATTACCTGGGACGACCCGGCCTATCCCGCGCAACTGCGCGAGCTGTCCGATGCCCCCGCCTGGCTTTATGTGAAGGGCGATCCGGATTGGCTGGCGCGGCCGATGCTGGCCATCGTCGGTAGCCGCAATGCCACGCCGCAGGGCTTGCGTGATGCCCAGGCCTTCGCTGAAGTGCTGTCCGAAGCCGGCCTGACCATCGTCAGCGGCCTGGCCCTGGGGGTCGATGCCGCCGCCCACGAGGGCGGCCTCAAAGGGCTGGCGAGCAGCGTGGCGGTGGTGGGCACCGGGCTCGACCGCGTCTATCCCGCACGCAATCGCGAACTGGCGCACCGCTTGGCGCTGGGCGGTGCCATCGTTTCCGAATTCCCGATCGGCACGGCGCCGAAACGCGGCCATTTCCCGCGCCGAAACCGCCTCATCAGCGGGCTCTCGCTGGGGGTGCTGGTGGTGGAAGCGGCGCTGCAAAGCGGCTCCCTGATTACCGCGCGCCTGGCCGGCGAGCAGGGGCGCGACGTGTTCGCAATTCCTGGTTCCATCCACTCGTCATTGTCCAAGGGTTGTCATCGCCTGATCAAACAAGGCGCTAAATTGGTCGAATCCGCCAACGACATTCTCGAAGATCTGGGCCGTCGGCTGCCGACCGCGAACCCCGCCGTGGCACCCGTCCCAGCCACCGACGACCTGCTGGACATGCTGGCCGGTGGCCCGCTTTCACCGGATCAGCTCGCCGACCGCCTCGGCTTGACGGTGGAAACGCTTTCGGTCAGGCTTCTCGCGGCCGAAATGGACGGCCAAGTCGCCAGAATGCCCGGCGGCCTCTACCAACGACTCTTCCAATAATGTTCGACATCCTCCTCTACCTCTACGACACCTATCTGTTTTCCGAGCACTTTCCGGCCCCGGAACAGCTTTCCCGCAAGCTGTCCGCCGCTGGTTTCGAGGATGACGATATCGGTGCCGCCCTGAACTGGCTGGCCGCGCTGGATACCCTGACGCCCGGCGACGCCAGTGAAGGCGTGCCGCCCGTGCGCTGTTACAGCGATGCCGAAATCAGCCGCCTGTCCACGGGAGGACGCGGGTTTCTGACCTTCCTGGAAGGCAGCAAACTGCTTACGCCGCAAGCCCGTGAATGGGTGATCGACCAGGCGATGGCCCTCGAAGACACGGAAGTCTCCGCCGACCGCATCAAATGGATCGCGCTGCTCGCGCTCTGGAAACTCAATGGCGCCGGTGACGTGCTCTGGTTGGAAGACCTGGTACGTGGCGGCATCGAAGACAGCGGCGACGAAGACAGCGGCTGGCAACCCACCCTCCACTAACGAGCCGTCTCAGTGCCCAAACAACTCATCATCGCCGAGAAGCCCTCGGTCGCTCAGGACATCGCCCGCGCGCTGGGCGGATTCACCAAAGAAAAAGACTATTTCGAGTCCGAGCAGTATGTCCTGTCCTCCGCCGTCGGCCACCTGCTGGAACTGACCCTGCCGGAGGAGTACGAGGTCAAACGCGGCAAATGGTCGTTCGCGAATCTGCCGGTGATTCCGCCGCATTTCGCGCTGAAACCGGTCGAGAAGACCGAAGACCGCTTGAAAATGCTGACCCGTCTTATCAAGCGCAAGGATGTCGATGGCCTGATTAATGCCTGTGACGCGGGACGCGAAGGTGAGTTGATCTTCAACTACATCGCCCAGCACAGCGCCACAAAAAAGCCGGTGCGCCGCCTGTGGTTGCAGTCGATGACCCAGGGCGCCATCCGTGACGGCTTCGGCTCGCTGCGTGAAGCCTCGGAAATGGAAGGCCTGCGTGCCGCCGCCATCAGCCGCGCGGAGTCCGACTGGTTGATCGGCATCAACGGCACCCGCGCGATGACCGCCTTCAACTCCAAGACCGGCGGCTTCCACCTCACCACCGTCGGCCGCGTGCAGACGCCTACCCTGGCCATCGTGGTCGGGCGCGAAGAGCGTATCCGCAAGTTCGTGGCGCGCGCCTACTGGGAACTGGAAGGCCGTTTCGCCGGAGAGAAGGGTGAATACGTCGGGCGCTGGTTCGACGAAAAATTCAAGAAGGTCGAGGACGACGAACACGCCACCGCCTATCGTCTCTGGGAACAGCCGCGCGCCGAGACGATTCGTGCCGCCTGTCTCGGCCAGCCGGCCACGGCCACGGAAGAGACCAAGCCGTCCAGCCAGTTGTCGCCGTTGCTCTACGACCTCACCAGCCTGCAACGCGAGGCCAACGGCCGTTTTGGCTTCTCCGCCAAAACCACTCTGGGCCTGGCGCAGGCGCTCTATGAAAAGCACAAGGTGCTGACTTATCCGCGTACCGACGCGCGCGCCCTGCCCGAGGATTACCTGCCCACGGTCAAGGAAGTGCTGGGCAATCTGCCCGAGGAATACGCGCCGCTGGCCGCCACCATCCTGGAAAAGAACTGGCTGGATGAGACCAAGCCGCTGAACAAGCGCATTTTCAACAACAGCAAGATTTCCGATCACTTCGCCATCATCCCCACCGGCACACCGCCCAAGTCGCTCAACGAGATCGAACAGAAACTCTACGATTTGGTCACCCGCCGCTTCCTGGCGGTGTTCTATCCGGCGGCGGAGTATTCGATCACTACCCGCATCACTCGCGTCGCGAAAGAAGCGTTCAAGACCGAGGGCAAGGTGCTGGTGAATCCCGGCTGGTTGACGGTGTACGGCAAGGAATCCCAGGTTGAAGACGGCGATGGCGGACCGTCCCTGGTGCCCATCGTGCCCGGCGAAACCCTGGCAACGAAAGCGGTGGACATCAAGGCCGCCTTCACCCGCCCGCCGCCGCGCTTCAACGAAGCCACGCTGCTGTCCGCGATGGAAGGCGCCGGCAAGATGCTGGAAGACGAGGAACTGCGCGCCGCCATGGGTACCCGTGGCCTCGGCACGCCGGCGACACGCGCGCAGATCATCGAAAACCTGATTTCCGAGGTCTACATGCACCGCGAGGGGCGCGACCTGATCCCCACCGCCAAGGCGTTCTCGCTGATTACCCTGTTGCGCGGGCTTGGCGTTACCGAACTGGCCTCGCCGGAACTCACCGGCGAATGGGAATCCAAGCTGGCGCAGGTCGAGCGCGGCAAGCTCTCGCGCGCGGAATTCATGGGGCACATCACCGCCCTGACCCAGGACATCGTCGAGCGCGCCAAGCGCTACGAATCCGACACCGTGCCGGGTGACTTCGCCATCCTGAAAACCCCCTGCCCGAAATGCGGCGGCGTGTTGAAGGAAAACTACAAGAAGTTCGCCTGCCAGTCCTGCGACTGGAGCACCTGGAAGATCGTCGCCAGCCGTCAGTTCGAGGTTTCCGAAATGGAAGCCCTGCTGAGCGTGGGCAAGATCGGCCCGCTCACCGGCTTCCGCAACAAGATGGGCCGCCCGTTCGACGCCGAGATTCGCCTCAACGACGACAAGATGCCGGAGTTCGACTTTGGCCAGCCGCGCGAGGGCGAGGAGGCGGAGCCTGTGGATTTCTCCGCCCAGGAAAGCCTGGGCAAGTGCCCCAAGTGCGGCGCGGCGGTCTACGAACACGGCAATTCCTACGTCTGCGAAAAGAGCGTCGGCGCCGAACGCGCCTGCGATTTCCGCAGCGGCAAGCTGATCCTGCAACAGCCGGTGGAACCGGCGCAGATGCGGAAACTCCTGGCGGATGGCAAGGACGGTGGCAAGACCGATCTGTTGACCGGCTTCGTCTCCGCTCGCACCCGGCGCAAGTTCTCCGCCTTCCTGGTGCGTGACAAGGCCGGCAAGGTCAGCTTCGAGTTCGAGCCGCGCGCCGAAGGCCCCAGCAAGCGCGCCGCGCCCGAGCCGGGCAAGGAACTCGGCGCCCACCCGGGTGACGGCAAGCCTGTCACCCTCAAGTCCGGCCGCTACGGCCCTTATGTGCAGCATGGCAAACTCAACGCCACCCTGCCCAAGGACATGAACCCGGACACCGTCAGTCTGGAACAGGCCGTGGAACTGCTGGCGATCAAGGCGGCGGGAAAATAGCCGGCCAGCCGCTTACCCGGGGTACATAAGTATCAGCATATAAAGATATGCTGATATACATATTGGCGGGTATGATGCGCCGCGTTCCCATCCCTATAGAGGTTGCGTCATGGTCAAGTTGATCGCGGGTCTTATCGCCGGAGTGGCCATCGCCATGGTGCTGGCCTGGAATATGGCCAGCGGCCTGATGTTCAAGGAAGTACAAAGCCCATTCGGTCTGGAAGAAACCGTGGCGCGCATCCAGCAGAACATCCAGAACGCGGGCAATGGCTGGGCGCTGGCGGGTTTGCGCAACCCCGCCAAGGCGGTGCAGCAAGACGGCGGCAATGTGCTGCCGGTGCTGATGATCGAGGCGTGCAGCACAAAATATTCCAAGCCGGTGCTCAAGGAAGACACCGTGCGTTTTCTGTCCATCCTGATGCCCTGCAAGATCAGCGTGTACAAGAAGAATGACGGCAAGGTCTACATCGGCACCATGAATGCCGGCCTGATGGGCAAGATGTTCGGCCCGGTGGTGGGCGAGGTCATGGGACAGGTCGCGGAAGACCAGAAGAAATTCCTGATTTTTGACGCCAGCAAACCGGCGCCGAAAATGATCGAAGGCATGCCCGGCGCGGCGAGTGGCGGCGGCGCGGCCGGCGGCGGCGGCGGTTGCTGATGCGGAGCGCCGACATGTCCCTACGTCAATTTCTCAGCGCGGGCCTGCTCGGCCTGTTTGCCTCGCTGGCGTTGGCAAGCACCGCGCCGACAGCCACACCCGCCGTCAAGGCGGCCACCAGTTCCACCGCCGACCACAGCAAATTCACCGCGCTGCAAAAGCCCTTCGCCAGCGGCCCGGA
>JAUXXW010000071.1 GCA_030684775.1 Pseudomonadota bacterium | reverse complement strand
CATGGTCGAAGTCGCGCGCGCCGAGAACGATGCTCAGCGCTGGCGCATCCTTGAACGTGAAGGCATGAACCGCATCAACATCGAGGCCTACGGGTTTGACGCCGATGTTCTGGCCCATGTCTTTAAATTGCGCCGGGCGTCGATGAATTGAATAGCTTGGCTTCTCAATCACACAGCGCGTTCATGGGGGCGTCATCCACGTCCCCAGGAGCTACCAGATGGACTTCCACCTCTACAAAGCCACGCGCGCCGACGGCACGGTCTACTTCTTTCACCATCGCAGTATGGAGGAGGCCAAGGACTTCGCCAGCGATGCAATCCAGGTCATCGATTGCCACAGTCAGGAGGATGCGCAATGAACAGCATCGACCTCCTGGGACAACGACTTGGCACAGCCGCCCTGACCACCCTGGTTCGCCTCTGTCCCGAGATCAGGACCGCCAGCCCGACGCAACAGGAGGCCGCGTGTGCCGCGATGCGCGCCAAGTCCAAGGAAGCCATCGACGAGTTGTTGGACGACGCCAAGGCCGCGCCCTGGCTGGCGGAGGTGGCCTTTACCAGCGCGGTGCTGACTCTCGCCAACGAGGGCATACAGGTACTGCGGGGCGGTTGATCCGGATTAGGGAGAAGCGGGTGAATGCGCTTGGCTTCTCAATCGCACAGCGCGTTCATCCTGGCATCGCCAGACTAAATCCAGGAGCACCCCATGAGCATCACCCTGCAGATCGACCGCCAGCAAGATATGAACCTCAACTACAACAACCGCAATGCAGCCCTTGTCCTGGGTCTGCTGAACATTGATGTCGAAGCCGGCTGCGGGCGCATCACCCTGGCGGAAATTCCCAAAGCCCGCCGCGCCATCCTCGTGGCACTTAATGGCGCAACCCCGCTGCCTAGCGTCGACCAGGAAGTGGAATTTGCAACCAGCGTGATCAATCAGGGCGGCATGCCAACCATCCACCGATCACAGCGCTACCTCGATCCCGGCATCGACCAGGAAGGCGTCGAGCGCCGCCTGCGCGAGGTGGCCACCTTGCTGGCGCAGGCCAGCGCACTGCAATCCGATGTTTCCTGGTACTGAATTTCAATCGAAAGAAGCTTGGCTTCCCTGGCCCACAGCGCGTTCATGCGGATGTCGATTACCCCCAACGCACCAGGAGAACCGCCATGACCACCATGACCATCAGCATCGAACGCACCCCACGCACCCTGAGCTTCGGCGGCGCCGCCCTCGAGGTCGAGGAGCTGGGCGTCCGACTGCCCTTTGCCCGCAAACCTGTCGACCTCAGCGAGGTGGGCGGCAACGGGCAGACCAAGGTTTACATCACCGAAACCAGGGAATTGACTCCGGCCGAATTCGATACCTTTGCCCGCAGCTTGCTGGTATCACGCGAGTGGCTGCGCGGCAAAGGTGGTGGCACTGGCGACTGCTACCTCTGCGTGGAGGTCACCGCGCCGGGCCGACCCTACCTTTACGTCAACCCGGAGGGCAGCGATTACGCCCGCTACGTGGCACGCCTCGGGTGATCGAGAAAGATTGAAAATGAAGCCAGAATTGCTTGGCTTCTCAATCACACAGCGCGTTCATACGGGTGTCGCAACCAACAACCCGCAGGAGAAAACGATGACCACCACCAACACCATCCCCGCCACCCAGAACGACGCCTGGGGCTTTTTTGGCACCATGAACGAACACGCCGAAGCCGCCTGGCCGATCGCGATGCGCGCGGTGGCCGAGGCCACCGACCAGTCGCTGGAAACGGTCCGAATCTTTATGGACAGCCGCTACGGACGCCATTTTGCCGACAGCGTCCTTGATCAGATGCACCACGGCGCAGATTTCGATGCCGCCATCGCCGCCGCCACCCAGCAGTGGATGGGCTGGACGATTGGCCGCAGCACCAGCAAGGAATATGGGATCCCGCGCGGGCTGCCTTACCTGACGGGGTTTGTGATCCACACCGAGATCAACGACGAGGCTCAGGCTGCGTAGATTTGCGCTCGAAGTTGCGGTAGTGAAATGGCAGGAAGTGCTTTTCCACATCGTGCAAGGCCTTGCGACCGAAGCCGCGCAGTTGGAGAAGTTCTTCGCCGAAATACTTCGCCAGAACCTGCTCGACGGTTTCCAGTCCTGCCGATTTCAGCACACGTGCGGTATGGGGCTGGATGCATTCGAAAGGATCCGTGCTCTGCTCAATCTGCTTCTGCCGCAGGGTGTACTGGATGCGCTTGGGCACCAAGCTGCTGCTAACCCCAAACTCTCGCGAAATTTCTGCATAGGTCTTGCCCGCAGCATGGGCAGCGGTCATGGCTTCATCACGTTTGCGACGGCGCAGCCGTTGGGCGGCAATGGACTCCATCGTGATCAATAGTGGTTTCTTGGACAGGTAAGGTATTCGCCAACATGTCATCGAAGGCGACGCCATCTTGAGCACGTACTGTACGTTTCCCTGTTCTCTCTTGCCAGCGGCGAACGATCACATCCACATACTTCGGATCGAGTTCGATGATTCGGGCCTTGCGGCCTGACTTCTCGGCGGCGATCAGCGTCGTACCGGAACCGCCAAAGGCATCCAGCACCACATCCCCCGGGCGACTCGAATTGCGAATCGCCCGCTCCACCAGTTCCACCGGCTTCATGGTCGGGTGCAGATCGTTCTTGTGCGGCTTCTTGATCTGCCAGACATCGCCCTGGTCTCGGTCGCCGCACCAGTGGCGCTTGCTGCCTTCCGGCCAGCCATACAGGATCGGTTCGAACTGGCGCTGGTAATCGGCGTGGCCCAGGGTGAATGTGTTCTTGGCCCAGATGATGAAGGTGGACCACTTGCCTCCGGCGGCGCGGAAGGCGGATTGCAGCGTGTCGAGTTCCGACGACGACATGGCAATGTAGACCGCGCCCCGGCAATGCGCCAAGGCCGGCGTCAGCGCCGCCAGCAGGAAATCGTAAAAACCCTCGCCCAGGTTGTCGTTCAGGATCGGGCGGTTGGTGCCGCTCAGCTTGTCCTTGGCGGTGTTGGCATAGTCGACATTGTAAGGAGGGTCCTGCCAGATCATGTCAGCCCGCTCGTCGCCCAGCAGCGCGGCGTAGCTACCGGCATCGGTGGCATCCCCGCACAGAACCCGGTGGTCACCACAGATCCAGATATCGCCCGGGCTCGATACCGCTGGCCCGGAGGACTCCGGCACCGCGTCCTCGTCGGTCTGCCCCTCGGTCGTGGATTCCTCTCCAGCCAACAGATCGGCCAGTGCATCGGCGTCGAAGCCGGTCAGCGACAGGTCGAAGTTGTCGTCCTGGAGGGCCGCCAGTTCCACCTGGAGCATCGCCTCGTCCCAGCCGGCATTCTCAGCGATGCGGTTGTCGGCGATCACCAGGGCGCGGCGTTGGGTGGGGGTGAGATGGTCGAGCACCACGACCGGCACGGTTGGGAGGCCTAGCTTCAGGGAGGCGGCGAGCCGACCATGCCCGGCCACGATTACTCCGTCTCCGCCAGCAAGAATCGGGTTTGTAAAACCAAACTCGGCTATGGACGCCGCAATCTGCGCAACCTGTGCGTCGGTGTGAGTCCGTGCATTTCTTGCATACGGCAGCAGTTTGCCGGTCGGCCACTGCTCGATCTTGTCGGCGAGCCAGGAGATGCTCATGCCTGGATTACCAATCGCTCGGCGGCGACGGCGTCGAACGTCTGGCCGTTGGCCTGGAGAGTCACCGCCACGCCAGGATGGTTCTGTTGGAACCGCTTGATGGCCACGTCCACATACTCTGGTGCGATCTCCACCGCCCGAACTTTCCTGCCAGTCCGTTGACCGGCAAGGATTGAGGTGCCCGAGCCACCGAAGGGCTCGAACACGATCCCGCCTACGTCGGTGAAGGACTCCATGATGTGGGCCGGCAAGTCCACCGGGAACACGGCCGGGTGGTCGATATCCTGACCGATCTTGCCCTTGTGCCGCATGATGCGGATCACGCTGTCGGGGATGCGGTGGTCCTGGGTGGGTGTGCCGGAATGCGTCCAGCCGCCGACTTCACCATCCTTGCCACGCATGGCGGTCGATGAGCCATCGGCGCGCAGGTGCGTTTCCTGCCCCGCGAATTTGCAAGGCACGATCTTGTTGGGTTTGCGGCTCTGGCGGTTGAAGTGGAAAACGAATTCGAAGCTCGGGGCCAGCCGACCAGACCAATCACCAGGCATCCCCGGCCCCTGGTCCCATACGTACCAGGCGAAACGCCGCCAACCTTGGACGCGCATCCAGTCGAGCCAGCCGTTCCAGTAGGGAACGACCTCGTTGTCCCGGTGGATCAACCCGAGGTTGACCAGGACCTGGCCGTCGGCAGCCATGGGCAGTCGGGCGAAGACGCCGCACATCAAATCATCCCAATCGACGATGGCGTTGGTGTAGTCGCGCTGGTTGCCATAGGGCGGCGAGGTAAAGCACAGATCGGCTGACTCGCCGGCCATCAGCGCTGCAACCACATCGGCGTCGGCGGCATCGCCACAGATCAAGCGATGTGCACCCAGTTGCCAGACATCACCCTGGCGGGTGACAGGGTTGGTCGGGGCGTCGGGCACCTCGTCGGCCGCATCCGGCTCGTCACCAGTCGGCTCGCTATCGGGTTCTTCTTCAACCCCGACAGCATTGGCCAACAGCCGTTCGATCTCGGCATCATCGAAGCCGGTGAGCAGCAGGTCGTAGCCGGCTTCCTGCAACTCGGTCAGTTCCAGCGCCAGCAGTTCCTCGTCCCAGCCTGCCTGCAACGCGAGTTGGTTGTCGCCAATCACGTAAGCCCGTTTCTGGGTGGGCGAGAGATGGCCCACCTCGATCACCGGCACTTCGGCCAGACCCAACTTGCGGGCAGCAGCCAATCTGCCATGT
>JAUXXW010000041.1 GCA_030684775.1 Pseudomonadota bacterium | reverse complement strand
GCGTCATCGCGGTAGGACTCGACGAGTTGGACGTAACGGCGACTTCCGGAGGTGGTGATCTTGACATGCATGCCGCCACTTTATCATGGCCTGATGCGGCGTCAATAAAAGCGTTGAAAACGCTATACGTGCCACCACACGTGTTTTTGGAAATGGCCGCCTCAACCCGCATGGCTGCGGGGGTCTCAGGGCAAAAAACGGGATTTTTGGGGGCGAACTGTCGAACCCCGGTGCTCCAGGTTGAGGCGGGTATCGATCGCCGCCTCGCTCACCGTGATCTGGATGCCGGTGACCCTGGCGCGGTAGGCGCTGGCGGTGGACGGATCGGTGGCCTCGACGATCTGGCCAAGCCGGAACCCGGGCCGGAAGATCACTTCCAGTTCGACCTGGTTGAACGCATGCGCATGGGCGTCCATTTCGGCCACACCCCGCTGCAGCAGGGCCTCGTCCGACAGCAGCGGCTCGACGATGGGCGTGCCCTCGCGCAATCCATCCCCGCGATAGACCTCGAGGATCATGTCGCGCTCCCCTTGATCAGGGCGAGGATGCTGAAGTCGGTTTCCCCGTTGAGGGAGGCGGGCGAGGCCAGGGCATAGACCTGGGCCAGGGCTTCATAACTCACCTTGGCCACCCCCACGCCCTTGGCCTGGGCCTTCACCGTCACCTTGTCCGCCTGGAGCGTGAGGTTGCCCAGACTGCGGCCATACCAGACCGAGGCCGTCAGCCCTGCCCGGGCTGGCACGCTGAGGCTGGCACTGTCGGCATCCTCGAACATCAACTCGTCGGTGACCGGCACCGTCACCGTGCCCTGGGCGGACAGAGAGCCCGCCGAGCAGATCGTGTCGGTGATGCTGACGTTGTCCGACTTGTAGACGAGGAGGTAGACCGTCTCGCCGGGGCTGAAGGACGTTTTGCCGGCATTCAAACCCTGCGGCCGGGCATCCACTTCGGCAGATAGATGCCCCTCGCTGGCACCCTGGCCATCAGGGCTGCCGAACTGCACGCGGATGGTGGCATTGGCCATGAATCACTCCTTCAAGCGTCGACCAGGATGAACTGGACTTCCTCATCGGCGGCCAAGGTGACCCGCCAGTCGAGGGAGGTGGTGGTGTAGGTTAGATCGAGCAGGCTGTAGCCGGGCACCGCCGCGACCAGCACCTGGCCGTCCACCGTCACGCCCCCGAGATCGGTGTGCTGCCACGTAGCGCTATTGATAGCGGTGACCGGGTAGCGCGTGCTCGCCCGACCTTCGATGAACTCGACGACCTCGGACTCGCTGCGTGTCACCTCGCCGAGGGCTGCGATGAGGGTTGCCAGATGCCCGGTGTGCGTGAGCAGTACGGGGCGTGTGGTCGCCAGGTAGGCCCGCACCGTGCCCTGATTAGCGTCGTTGGCATCGGCGACATGCTCGATGCGATCAGCAGAACTTCCGCTCGCCCCGTCCTCGTTGGCCAGGGTGACCCGGTTGTAGCCGTGCGCCGGGGCGATCTGGGCGCGGCTGGCCAGGACATCGGCGTCGAACAACTGGTGGGCCACCGGCGCCTGTCCATAGTCGGGAATGCTCACCGCATGTCGGCGACGGCAGACCACCGTGCCATCCGGGTTGCTCTCGATGATCCCGCCAATGGCGGTGACCACGCTGCGGGCGGCTGCGAGCGGCGTCACGCCTTCCATCAGCAGCCGACCGGCGGGGATCGTCCAGTCCGGCAACTCCCAATCCACGTCGCCGATCAGTTCCTCAACCGCCGATTGCGCCGATACCGCCGCAGGCTGGTAATACCGGGTCGTGGCCGCGAAGGGAGCATCGAGCAGCGCCAGCGGTGAGATGGCGGTCAGTTCACAGCGCTGGCTGGTCTGTGACTCTCGCGACAGGGTCTTGCCGTCCACCACCAGCGCGAAGGTTTCCAGCCCAAGCTGCAAGGAGATCGGGTCGCCGATGGCGATGGCGGCAAAGTCCGTCACCTGGGCGATCTCGACCGTCGCGATCCACACCGGGCTACCCTCGTCGCAACTCAGGATGGCCTGGAGGATGCGGATCGTGCGGTCCTGCCAGACCAGTTCCGGCGTATTCATCACCGCCTGCAGCCGCTGATCAGCGAGCAACGACCATGAGCTGGTCAGTCGCTTGGCGACCGGATTCACGTCCGTCACGGCGTACCCAATCACATGCCATGCGGCCACTGCCTGGGTCAGCCAGTACGAGAAACGCATGGCCTTCCGGCAGGCGCCGAGTTCGGAATACGGTGCGATGTGCCGGCCTCGGAGCAGTGCCACCTCGCTGTAGGGTAGCGTCACCCGCACACGGTGCTGGCGAGTGTCGCCGTAGAGCATGGTGAATCGCTGCCGGTATTGCCGGGCATCGCCAAAGGGCATGACCATGTACCGACGGTGCAGGCGCAAGTCGCCATAATGCGCACGATTGCTCCGTTCCAGGCGCAGGCCGTAGGCAGCCCGATACGAGTCGGCAAAGCACAGCGTCCAGCCGGTTTCATGCCGCCACGCCTTGTTTCGGGTGAGATCCCACCGAGTGGCGTTGGCGACAAATACCTCCGTGGTGCCCCAGGCTACCGAGAACCTGGCTCGGATCTTCGGCGGGCCGGCGTCTTTCGCGAGATTCAGTTGCAGGCCGAGGCCCAGCAACAAACCGAAGGTCATAGCAGCGTGAAGCTATCCGGAGCCGGTACCGCGAAGGGTTGGCTCCATTGGTCGGTGATCAGGGCGATCCAGCCGGGGGCCACGACTTCCTCCAGCGCATAGCCATCGGTCAGCGCCAGGATTTCATTCAACTCGCCCAGCACACAGGCGGTGATACCGCCATCCCGGTTGGGAAACTGCGGCACTGCCAGTTTGGGCAGCGGGGAAGCGGGATGACGCAACCCGTTGTTCGACCAGCCTTCGCCCAGGGGCGACCAGGTGCCGGTCCAGGGCGTGGTATCGATATCGCCCCACACGTTGCGGGCATAGGCCGGTTCCCAATCTCCGTAGGGATCCCACATGCCATAGCGGGCGCACAGTCCCTGGTGGGTGTCGGCGAGGTAACGACGGCTGGTGGCCCCGGCCTGGCAGAACTTGAAGCGGTTGCCGTTGTTGTCCGGATAGCCATCTGGACGGTCGATGCTGTAGAGCCACCAGCCGCCCGTCATCCCATTGGCGGCGAACCAGACGAGGGTCTCGGGTGCGTCAATTTCGCCGCCGCAAACAAAGTACTGCCGGTGGATGGCATCGGGATCGTTGAAATCCACGCCATGCACGATGTGCGTCTGGATCCCGGCGCCCGTGGCGTCGCCCATCACCTCGAAGGCCCAGTGCGGCGTGTCATCGGTCTGCGTCGTTGCCCCGGCCTGGATGACTTCAAGGAAGGTGGGCGTGTCGAGCTTCACGCTGAAACCCGCCGTGACCAGCGTGCTCTTGAGCAGGTCGAACAAGGCCAGCACGGCAGCGTTATCGAAGGCGCCGGGGGCATAGGTTTTCTTAAAACCGACCCAGGCCATCACGCGCTCTCCCCATGAATCGCCAGGGAGGCGAAATCGTTGGCCAGGCTGAAGGTGCCGGCGGGCACCTGGCGGCGATACCAGATCGGAATCGCCGCAGGATGCGTATCGAAATGCAGGCTCTCGTTGGCCTGGAACGTGCCGCTCCACCCCGCCGCCTTGATCGTGAAATACGGCGTGCCAGTGGCCGGGTTCACCGGCGCGAAGTCGGCGCTGGTGGAACCCATCGCGGGCAGCGCGCCCACCGTATTGCCAGACACGTTGAACCCCTGCCCGGTGAAGGTCAGGGTCCAGGTCTGCTCGATGGCGCCCTTGTTGTGCGCGACGAGGTTACCGACCGTGGCCGAATCGAAACTGCCGGCAACACTGGTGAGTGCCAGGTTCGACCAGGCGCCCGCGACACTGGCCTGCTGGTAGACCGTGCTCACCAGGGTGGGTTGGGTCGCGTAGACATTCACCAGTGCCGGCGTGAAATCCAGGGTGACGTAATCAGGACCGTAGGCCACGCCAGTGAGTGTCACCCACTCCTCGTTGCCCGCGCCACCGGTACTCGGGCGGTCGGATACCCGGACGAGGTCACCAACCCTGAACGGCTGCAGGCTGGCGTATTCGGTGTTGTGCTCGCACACCGCCTGGATCTGGCTCGCCCCGCCGGCCACCGGCGCGAACAGCGTACCAATACCATAGGGGCGTCCCGCGATCTGGTCCTGCGTGTCCGTGGACGTACCCAGCTGGAACACCACGAAGTCGCCAGCCGGCGTGGGCGCATCGATGAACAACCGCACATTCAGCAGCGCCGCGTCCTGGGCACTGTTGATGTGGATGAACGCCTTGCGCCACTTCACCGAACCCGCGCCGCGTTCGGACTGCGAGACGTCCGGAAAGAGATTGTTCTTCACGCCGGAGACCAGTTGGGCGAAGGCCATGCGGCCGCCGTTCTGCGCGGGCGTGGCGTCGGACAGCAAGGCGGCGGGCCGCCAGAGGATTTCGTTGTCGAGAATGGGCATGGAGATTCCTACACAGTCATGAGTTTCAGGGTGGCAAGATAAAAATCGCCGGGCTGGGGGTGGGCGAGCGCCACCAGGGGTTTGGCCTCGAACGCGGGCGGCTCGTGGTGGCGGAACATCACCTGGAAGACCTGGCCGCGCAGTTCCAGTGTGAAGATGCCGCCCGGGCTGTCGGCTCGAAGCTTCAGCGCCTCCACCTGGGTGCGCGTGAGCCAACCGGCGTCGGGTTCGGATTCCAGGGTGATGGGCAGACCACCGCTGTTCTGGCCGTAGAACACCACCACCGAGCCATCCAGGGTGCGGCGCACGGTCTGGGCAACGGCCTGGGCGGCAAATTCATCGGTCCACACCAGCCCATCCGGCAGAACCACGTTATCGAGTCGGATCATGGGGTGAGGGTCTGGGTGCGGTGCGCCGGGCCAGGCACGGGCAGGTAATCGAAATCGGTTCCATCCGCCTGGCGACGCCGGTTGCTGGCCTCGTAGTAGAGGGTGAGTTCGACATTCACCGTCGGCGGCGCATTGCCGGCCATCCGTAGTGTGAATACGCGCGGCAAGTCGATATCCCCGGCGACGCACATGATCTGCTGGGTCTGCTCTGTGCCGTTGGGCCAGGTCACGCGCAAATAGCCCCACACGCAATCGAAGGCATCGCAGGGCGCGGCGTAGTCCAGGATGCGCAAGGTCAGGGTGTGCAGCCAGCGCAGAGGCGTGCTGTAAGTGTCGGTGGCGCTCCATCCGACGATGACCACCCGTGCCTGACTGTCGATATCCGGGTGGAAGGCATCGCAGCCGTTCCAGGACACCGGTATGCGCAGGATGACGTGCGGCCACCAGCCCTGCGGCGGGTAGCCCACATCGACACCGCCAATCGGAATGAAGCGAATATCCACATCCCGATCCCAGTGGTAAACGTGGCGTTCCAGGGTGAGCCGCAGCTTGATCGTCTCCGGCGTGGCCCCAGCCAGAACCGTGATGCCGATGACGCCGTCCGACTGAAACAGACCGAAGTCCTGGACGGTGTCCGAAGCGAGCTCCACCTTCCCGACCAGGCATTCGGGCAGCGCCACGACCACTTCCTGCGTCACGCCCAGCACCGCCGGCCCTACCGCGATCTCGGGCAGCACCATGTGCGGTGTGCCGGGGCTGTTGAAGATGCGGTGCCGGGCGACGATGGGGCGCGAGTCGATGGTGCCGACGTGGTTGATCGAGAGCGTCAGCGTGTCCAGCGCCTCGCCGCTGCCGGCCCGGATGCGCACCAGGGTGATCGCGGTGGGCAGCGCCCGAAAGATCAGATCCTCGAGGCAACCGGGCGGCACCAGTCCCCAGTTGAACAGCGGCGGCGGCGACGTCCACCAGGAACAGCCGAGGTAATAACAATAGAAGTCGGTGTAGGCAGCTGAGTTGGCAACACTCGGGCTGATTGCAGACCAGGAATCCAGAACCGCGCCGTTGTTCGCCCACTCGGCGGTGATTTCGAGGCGGATGGATGCCACTTCCAGCTCGATTTGCAGATCGTCGTAGACCTGAACCTTGGCCGGGATCGGCAGGAAACTGTGGCCCGTAATGCGCACCGCGCTCTGCACGCCCTCGGAAGTGAGTTGCAGATCCCGCAACGACAAAGGATTGGCCGGATTCAGGAGGCTGTTCACCGGCTGTATCGCCTGCGTCAGTGCATCCAGGTCGTAGGTGGCGCTGGCCCCCTTCCAGAAGACCGAGCGCGGCACACTGACTGGCGGCGCATTCGGGTCGACGGGGTAGATGGGGTGGTCGGGATCGAAGTTCGGATCAAACGGATCACACGGCGGCGGCGTCCCACCTAGCGGGGTGAAATGCACGTTGACCTGAGTCGACAGCGCCACGGTGGGCTGGCTTTCACTCATGGTTGTCCGAGCAGCGAGTTTCGAAGCCACCCGCAGTTGCAGACCGCCTGGCGTTTGCGTGTCGGTCACGCCGCCTTGCAGGCAATCCAGGTATTCCCGCTCGGCTGACTCCAGCGCCGCGCGATAGGGCTCCTCCCATTTGTCGATGAACCAGTTGCGCGCGTAGTCGGTCATCTCGCCGCCGTACTGGTTCAGGTACCCTGGAAGCCACTCGAATCCGGGTGGCGTACAGGCTTGCGGATTGGGTTCGCGCCGGACACACGTTTTCAGGGGAATGCGCACGCTGGCATCCATTACGATCCCCTCGACAGTTCACGCAGCGCGCTGGCCAACTGCATGGCGGTGTCGCGCGAGGACTGGACGCTGTGCGGCTTGCCGCCAACGTGGAAACGAAGGTCGACCACGTCGCGGGCGGGGGCCGAAGACACACCGCTTCCCATCGTCGCCTGCGCCACGGCATTGGCCACGGCACCACCCGCCGCAAAATGAGGAATCTGAGGCACAAAGCCGGCGTTGAGCGCGGCAAAGAAGCCCTCGCCGAACTTGCGCACCGAAGCCGCCCGCACCACGAATTCGCCGTGGGACAGCAGCGCTGGCACCGAGTCCGAAGTTTCCGTGCCCGGCCCGAAGATGCGCCCGGACATCCGTTTAAATCCCTCGGCGATGGCCTGGCCACCCTCGGCAAAGCGCTGGATCAGCCCACCCTGGGCGTTGGTCGCCACCTTCGTCACATAGACGGTGTGCCGGCTGCTGGTGGGACGCATCAGTTCTGCCATCGCCGCGCGGTAAGCCCCAAGATCGGGCTGCGGCGTGTGGGTTGCCGATGTCGGGTTCGAGAGCACCGTGCGGGCATCCTGGGCGAACGACGCCAGTTGTGCCCGGGGCTGGTCGAATGACACAAGGGCCGGGATTTCCACCTTGGCCGCCGACAACGTGCCCTTTAACTGCTCGATGTCTGCCATCACCTTCGTGGTGTCGGCCTCGACCTTGGCGACCAGCATCAGATTGTCGGTGTCAGACTTCAACTTTTCCAGAGCGGCTTCGGCTTCTTTCGTGTCGGCCTGGATCTTGGCGATCAACTGCTGCGCCGCCATCAGCCCCTGCAACTTCTCGATGTCGGCCCGCGCGCCCTCGATATCGACCTCGAGTTTCAGATTGTCTTGGGACAGGAGTTGCTGGCGCAGTTTGCCGAGTTCGTCGGAGACGGAGGCCAGCGCGCGTTTGGCCTCATCGGCACCGGCACCTGCCGCTGACGCGGCTTGTTTGTGCGCATCGCCCAGCCCTTTGAGCGCCGCGTCGGCGATGCCGGCGGATTCCTTGATCTGACCGATGGCGGTGGCGGCGGCCTGGCCCTCGGACACCATGGTCTGCGTGACCGTCTTGCCGTTCTGCTCGACCTGCTGGGTCACCGCTGAGGCGGAACGCTCGGCTAGGGCGATGGCTTCCTCGGCAAGTTTGCGGGCCTGCTCGTAGTTGCCCGCATCCAAGGCTGCCTTGGCTTGGGCCTGTTTCTCGTCGATCTGGCGCAGCCGATCCTGATAGGCCGCGTAATCGTCCATCCCCTTGCGACCGAGTTCGCGGATGCGATCCTCGACCGAGAGTTTCAGATTGAGCCGCGCTTCTTCGGCGGCCTTGGCGGCGTTGAGATGCCGCTGCTCCTCAGCGATCAGCCGGTCGACGGTGGCGCGATAGGCCGACTCCAGTTGGCCGTAGAGGCTGACGCGCGCCTCAACCGCCTGGCGTTCGATGGCGGCGACATCCTGGCCAGCGGTACGCGCCAGGGCTATGGCCTGGCCGTAAGTGGTTCTCCAGGCGGCTTCCATCTGGCCCGCACCGGCTTCGACGGCGGCCAACTTCTCGCGCTCGGCGGCAAGGAGGTTCTGGGTCGTTGCGCTGATGGCGGCCGACTCGGAACGAGCCGACGACTGCGCAGCCGCCTCCTGGCGTTTGTAGTTGCTCTCGACTTCGGCCACGCGCGCATCCCAGATCGCCTTGATGTCGGCGGCGACCTGCTTGTAACTGGCGGACAGTTGCTTGACCGATTCGGCGGCTTTCTTGGTTTCCGCCTCCAGCGCTTGGCGGATAGCTTCACCGGCTTGCGTCGCCGCCCCCTGAATCTCACGCAGGGCGTCAGCGGTACCGGGCAGCGCCGCTTTCAAGCGTTCGGCGGCCAGGGCAGCCAATGCCATCTGGGTTTTGACACTCACGGTGCCGGTGGCTGCCAGTTCCTGCATCGCGGCGTCGAGTTGGTCGATCTGCGCCCGCTGTCGACCCATCTCGTCGATGGCGCGATTGGTCTCACGGATGTCCTGCACCGTCTTGACGAGCCCTTTGCCCATCTCCCAAACGGCCACCGCCGCCAGGATTGGAAGGAAACGGGTGAACGCCGCCTTGAGCAGGTTCACCGACTCCAGTAGTTTGGCCGCCGCAGCAACCCCTTTGACCGCCAGCACGGCCACCAGGACTTCGCCCAGCGCGCGCATCACGGCCAGAATCTCGTCGCCGTGGCTGGCCAGGCCGACCAGTGCATCGGCCAGGCGTTGCAAGGCGGGGAGTGCGGCCTCGGCAACCCGCATCGCGATGCCGGTCAGCGCCTGCTTGACCGTGTCGAGCGTGTCGTTGAATTTCTCGGCGGCGCGAGCCGTGTCGCCACTGATCTCCAGGCCCAGTTCCTTGAACTTCTGCTTCAGTTCCTCGATGCCGGCGCGACCCTGGTTCAGGAACGGGATCAACTCGACGCCAGCCTTGCCGAAGATCTTCACCGCCAGCGCCGACTTCTCGGCCCCATCCGGCATGACGGCGAAGGCGTCAGCCAGATCGAGCAGCACCGCCTCGGTCGGGCGAATCTGGCCGGCGGCATCCTTCACCGATACCCCCAGCCGGCTGAAGGTTTCAACCTGCTCCTTGGAACCACCCGCCACCTCGATCATCGCGGTCGCCAGCTTTTGCATGCCTTTGGCCAGGCCCTCCAGCGAAATGCCGGATTGCTCGGCGATGGGCTTCAGCAGTGACAACGACTCGACCGAGATACCGGTCTTCTGCGACAGCTTGGACAGATCATCGGCGGTATCGAGTGCGGCCTTGCCGGCGGCCATCAGTCCGGCAACGGACAGCGCCGCGCCCAACCCGGCCAGCACGCCGTTGACCGACTTGGCTGCGGTGGTAATCCCCTCCAGGCCGCTCTTGACCGAGGCGAACGCCTGCTTGGTCTGGTCGATGGCAGCAATCAGGATCTGGGCGCGTTCAGAGGCCATGCCGGTTCAAAGACCTTTTAAAGTCAGTTGTTGCAGGATGTTCGTTGCCAACTTGGGCAGTTGCGCGCGCACGATGCCGGCCAGATCGAAGCGCCCGCGCAGGGTCACGCTGGGCACCAGCACGGCAATCGGGATTTCCTGGCCGCGCTTGATGGTTTTTGCACCGGTGCGGCTACGTTCGGCACGCTTGAAACGGCGCAGTTCGGACGTGTTGTCCTTGATGTTCTCGGCCATCAGGATGACCTTACCGTTCCGCTCGATGAAGAAGGCATTGCCGGCGCGCATCAGCCCGTCGATCACGCGCTTGAAGGCGCGGCGGCCGATGCGCTGGTGCTCGGGCAGCAGCGGGATCAGGAGCTTGCCGCGCTTTCCGGTGATGGTGCCGCCCTTCATGTGCAGGCCCAGCCAAGCAATCTTCGAGCCGATGAGCAACGCCGGAAAGCGCTCGGGGCTGCCGGCATAGACCTTCGATCGCATCGACTTCAGAAAGCCGGCCTTCTTCACCTTGAACGCGGACTGCATGCGGCTACGCGCGGCGTCGGCCATTTCGCGGCCTACCGTTTTCATGGCGGCTTCGACCGCCTTGCGAATCGCCCGGCGCTTTTCCGGTACCCAGCTATCGAGCCGCTTCGGGTCGAGCAGACCGGATGTGGTCAGCGACAGCTTCATGGCTTGAGATCACGCAGGAGGGATTTGATTTCGCTGTTGCCGCCGCGCTGCGCGGTGACCAGCAGCGCGAACTGGGCGGCGAGTTCAAGACGTTCGCCGCGTTCGATCGCTTCGATGAACGCGCGCACTTGGGCCACCGTGTAGTTCAGGACTTCGGGGTAGCGGTGGCCGTGCCCGACGAGGCGTTGGAGAAGCGCGCCCCAATCGTCTCCACCCGGCTCGCCACCCGCGCGAGCACCGGGGCCAGGCGCTGGATAAAAAAATCGGCGTTCACTTCGAACACCGCCTCGCTCAATCGAATGGCCTCGTCCAGTTCCCGCGCCGCCACCCACTCGCGCGGCTTGCGGATAGCCACCGCCAGCGCGGAGACCAGATCCTCTCCGCGCTCGCCGAACAGGGCGAGCCAGTCCACGTCTCCGGTCAGGTGCTGGGCGAAGGGGCGGATGGCGCGGATGAAAGTCGGCAACTCGCCCACCTTCAAGGGGGCGATGGCCAACGTCTCGCCGGCAATCTCGACGACCACCGGCTCCGGTACAAAGGTTTCCAAGCTCATGGCGCTCATCCTCATCAACCGATCTGCACAATTATGTGGAGTAGACGTTTATGCATAGTGGAGGTCCTTTCAGGTTGAAGTTACGGAGGTTGGTAGGCATTCAGTACTGCGCATAAAAACACAGCACTGCCCGGCCACCCGGTCGGGGGTTC
>JAUXXW010000040.1 GCA_030684775.1 Pseudomonadota bacterium | reverse complement strand
CAAAGCGCAGCGTGCCCAACATGGCGACGGGTTGTTGGGCACGCTGCGCTTTGCCCAACCTACGCTTCTACGGCTTCAACTGCTGGATTTAGGTTGATTTCACTGGATTCCCGCTTGCGCCGGAATGAGTGCAGCCTGTTTATTCAGCGACTTCTCAAGTGAGGAGGATCGCGCCGTTGCGCAGGTTGGACGACCGCTATGGTTTGCGCCAGAACGGTCTGATACGGGCCAGATCGCGCGCTATCCGCCGCCGCGATCCGCCATGTTGTTTTGCTTCCGCGCTCAATTCACCCACCACATGGCCGGCGCTGAAGGCGCTTTCCGGGTGGGCCTGGGCGAGCGCCCGCATGAGTCGCTCCGCTACCGCCAGATCGTTGAGCGCGCCGAGGCTTTCCTGAAGGTTTTCCAGGCCGGCCAGCGTGGCCTTGCCGCGCTTGCCATAAAGATTGGCGAGGGCATCGCCGGCATAGCGCAACTTTTTCACGGCGATACGCAGGCGATGGCGCGCGGCGACATCGTCCACGGCCTTGCCACGTCGCTGAACGTCTTTCCAGCGCTGTTCGAGTACTTTCGCGGCCCAGGCGCCAGCGTTCTTCCCGCTGGCCGGTGGTGTCAACAGCGCCTGGCCCAGTTGCAGCACGACCCGGGTGAACGCGGCGGAAGACAGGGTGGTTCGCGCGGCCTGGCGTGAGGCCGCCGCCAGTGCCGCGGCGTGTTCCTGAAACACCTCGTCGCGCGGCAAATCCAGACGCGGCAGGGTTTCCCACAGGAACACATCCCAATCTCGTGCCGGGTTCAACACCGCCATGTGTTCGCGCAGGGGGGCCAGCCAGGCCGGGTCGGGTTGTGACAACTGGGCCAGCAGGCGCGCCAAACTCATCAGTCGGCGCAGGGCAACCCGGAGTTGATGCAGGTATTCGATTTCTTCCGGCTGTTCGAGAAAACCGGGCAGGTTGTCCACCAACTGCGCCATGGCCGCCTCGGCCAGGCGGGTCCAGGCCAGGCCGGCCGCCCGCGTGGGTTCCAGCTTGGGCCAGCGAGCTTTGGCGGGCGCCATGGTGACCGCGCCGGCGAGGCGGTAGCCGATGGCCGCCTTGCTGCGTGAGTCGATGCGCAACGGTATCCGTTCGAGCAGGCCGAGCGCGGCGGTGAACAGGCCATCGGGCGGGCCGGATTTGAGTTCGAGTTCGATTTCGGAAATCGGGCTGGTCCTTTCTCCCGCACGCACCTCGCCCTGGTCCAGGGCGATTTCCATCGCGGTCTCGCCCACGACCACCTGCCAGGTGGTGCGCTTGACGTCAGTCATGAACACCGGCGCCAGGTGGCCGAGGTCGATGCCGGCGAGCAGCGCCAATGCTTCCGGCGCCAGCACGGCGAAGTCCGGGGTATTGCCCATCACCTGGGCTTCCCATTCCGGGCGGCTGCTCAAGGCGCCCACCGAGGGCGCGGCGGCTTTCAGGGTTTGCACCCAGTGGTAGCCGACGCGGCGCAGGCGCAGGGCGATCTTGCGGCGGGTGAGGGCGAAGTCGGGGGTGTCGAAATAAATGCTGTGCAGCACCCGCCGTTCCGACTTGATGCCGGCCAGCAGGGGATGCCGCTTGAAGCGGGCAACATTGGCGGGTTCGAGTGCGAGCTTGAGTTCGATTTCCATGATTCCGGGCTGGCCAGGTAGAAAAACACCACGGATCACAGGGTTTCGACAACGTGCGTGATAGATGGCGTGTCGCCTTGAGGGTAGCATCGACAAGGTTTATTCATGTTACAGGCGCCGCATGAGCCCACAGTCGACTACCGATTTCCTCATCAACCGTGAACTTGGCCTGCTGGAATTCAACCGGCGCGTGCTGGCGCAGGCCGCGGACCCCGCCACACCCTTGCTGGAACGCCTGCGTTTCCTGTGTATTTTTTCCAGCAACATGGATGAGTTCTTCGAGATTCGGGTGGCCGGGCTGAAGGAGCAGATTCGCCTCAACCCGCATATGTCCGGGCCGGACGGGCTCACCGCGCGCAAGATATTCAAGGACGTGGCGCGCATCTCGCACGAACTGGTGACGCGCCAGTACGACTTGTTCAACAACGAGGTGATCCCGGCGCTGGCCAACGAAGACATCCGTTTTCTCCGCCGCACCCATTGGAACGAGGAGCAGGCGGCCTGGATACGCGAGTTCTTCTTCAATGAACTGATGCCGGTCTTGACCCCAATCGGCCTCGACCCGGCGCACCCTTTCCCGAATGTGCTGAACAAGAGCCTCCACTTCGCCGTGGAGTTGTCGGGCAAGGATGCCTTTGGCCGCAATTCCAATCGCGCCGTGGTGCAGGCGCCGCGCACGCTGCCACGGGTGATCCAGCTTCCCGACGAGGTGGCCGGCCATGAAAACGGCTTCGTTTTTCTTTCTTCCATCCTGCATGCCCACGTCGGCGAGCTGTTTTCCGGCATGGTTGTCCGGGGTTGCTACCAGTTCCGCGTCACGCGCAATTCCGATCTGTTCGTGGATGACGAAGAGAACATGAACCTGCGCGAACAGCTTCAGGGCGAACTGCCGCACCGCCACTACGGCGATGCCGTGCGTCTGGAAGTGGCCGACAACTGTTCCGAGGAAATGAGCAGGTTCCTGCTCAAGCACTTCGAGCTGAGCGGCGAGGATCTCTACCAGGTGCGCGGCCCGGTCAACCTGGTGCGCATGATGAGCGTGCCGGACCAGGTGGAACGCCCGGATCTGAAATTCGCGCCCTTCACGCCGGGCATGCCGGCGCAGTTCGCCAAGTATCCGAGTGTTTTCCAGGCGATTTCGGCCGGCGACATCCTGCTGCATCACCCCTATCAAGCGTTTCAGCCGGTGATCGATTTCATCCGTGAAGCGGCGATGGACCCCAACGTGCTGGCGATCCGCCAGACCGTGTACCGCACAGGAAACGACTCCGAACTGATGCGACAGTTGATCCATGCCGCGCAGCGCGGCAAGGAAGTCACCGCCGTGGTGGAGCTGATGGCGCGCTTCGACGAGGAGGCCAACATCAACTGGGCGGAACAACTGGAAAAGGCCGGCGCCCATGTGGTCTACGGGGTGGTGGGCTACAAGACCCACGCCAAGCTGGCGCTGGTGGTGCGCCGCGAGGGCGGTGTCGGCGGCAAGCTGAAACGCTATGCGCACCTGGGCACCGGCAACTACCATCCGCGCACCGCCCGGCTCTATACCGATTTCGGTCTGATGACCTGCCACCCCGAGCTATGCCAGGACGTCAACGATGTGTTCATGCAACTCACCGGCCTCGGCCGCGCGCATGAGCACCAGCATCTGCTGCAAGCGCCGTTCACCCTGCACTCGCGCATGATGCAGGCGATCCGCAAGGAGACCGAACGCGCGAAGGCGGGCGAGAAAGCCGTCGTCATCGCCAAGATGAACTCACTGCTCGAACCCAAGGTCATCCATGCGCTCTACGAGGCCAGCCAGGCCGGGGTGAAAGTGGAATTGATCGTGCGTGGGGTGTGCGCGTTGAAGCCGGGCATTCCCGGCCTGTCGGAAAACATCCGGGTGCGTTCCATCATCGGCCGCTTCCTGGAACACCACCGCATCTTCTATTTCTGGAGCGGCGGCCAGGAAGACGTCTGGCTGGCCAGCGCCGACTGGATGGATCGCAATTTCTTCCGTCGCATCGAAACCGGTTTCCCGCTGCTCGACCCGAAGCTGAAAAAACGGGTCATCAACGAGGGCCTCAAGCCCTATCTGAAAGACACCCTGAATGCCTGGGAAATGCAGCCGGACGGCAGCTACAAGCGGCGCATCCGGCGCGGCCGCGGTTTCGACGCGCAGGCCCATCTGCGCGAACTGCTGGGTGTGAAGACCTGAGCGGGGGGGCTACGTTCCTCGCGTGACCCTGGCTGTCGCGCCGCCGTGGGCGAAGGTCAGATCGAGGCGTTCGTCTTCTTTCAGCAAGGCGCCATCCCTGACCACGCGGCCTTGCGCATCGCGTGTGATGCTGTAACCGCGTTCCAGCACCGCTTGCGGGTTTAGATGGTCGAGGTGGGCGGTGAGGGCGGCCAGGCGATTGCGGTCCGGGTGGCCGGCCCAAGTCCGCGCGAGGGTGGTTTGTAGCCGTTGCACCCGTTCCCGCAAAGCGGCCGGGTTGGGTTTGCCCGCGCCGAGCCGTTCGTTGAGGCGGTCGACCCTTTGCCGTGCGCGCGCCAACAGGGCGAGCCGCGCCAGGCGCAGGCGGTTGGCCAGATGATCCAGATGTTGCCGTTGCGCAGCCAAGTGCCGCGCGGGATGGCGCAGGCGCCGGGTGAGGCTGTCGAGGCGCTGCGCCAGCGATTCGAACTGGCGACGCCGCGCGTGGATCTGGCGTCGATTCAGATGGTCGAGATGCTGCGCGAGCTCCTCGCGATCCGGGGTGGCGAGCTGGGCGGCGCCGGTGGGGGTGGGGGCGCGCAGGTCGGCGACGAAATCGGCGATGGTGAAGTCGGTTTCGTGGCCGACGCCGCTGACCAGCGGAATCGGGCTGGCGGCGATGGCGCGCGCGAGGCCTTCGTCGTTGAACGCCCACAGGTCTTCGAGACTGCCGCCACCGCGCACCAGCAGCAGGACATCGCATTCCATACGGCGGGCGGCGTGGGCCAGGGCGGCACGCAGGCCGGCGGGCGCTTCGGCACCCTGCACCGGGGTCGGGTAGAGCACCACGGCGGCGGCCGGCCAGCGCCGTTTCAGGGTGGTGAGGACATCGCGCAGCGCGGCGGCCTGCGGCGAGGTGATGATGCCGACGACGCGCGGGTAGGGGGGGAGGGCGCGTTTGCGTTCCGGCGCGAACAGGCCTTCCTGTTCCAGCTTCGCCTTCAGTTTCAGAAAGGCCTCGAACAGGGCGCCGGCACCGGCGCGGCGCATGGCCTCGACGATCAGTTGGTAGTCGCCGCGCGCTTCATACAGGGTCGGCTGCGCGCGCAGTTCGACACGATCACCCTCGCGCGGCTGCCAGTCGACGAACTGGTTGCGGTTGCGGAACATGGCGCAGCGCACCCCGGCCTGGGCGTCCTTGAGGGTGAAATACCAGTGCCCGGAAGATGCACGGGTGAGATTGGAGATTTCCCCCCCCACCCAGCACGATGGCAGCGCCTTTTCCAGCGCCAGGCGGGCGAGGCGGTTGAGTTCGGAGACGGAGAGGATGGGAGGGGAGGACATGGTGGGCAAGGGGGTTATGTAGCGCCGGCATCCTTGCCGGCGTCATTAAAACAGCCGGCTGGAAGCCGGCGCTACACGGGTTCCGTGAAGGCTTCGTCGATCATGCCGCACCAGATATGGCCGATGAGGATGTGGCATTCCTGGACGCGCGCGGTTTCGCGCACCGGCACCCGCATCTCGTGGTCCACCAGGCCGCGCAGTTTGCCACCGTCGCCGCCGAGCAGGCCGAGCGTGGCGATGCCCATGTCTCTCGCCTGTTCCACGGCGGCGATGATGTTGCCGCTGTTGCCGCTGGTGGAAATTCCGATCAGCAGATCGCCGGGACGCGCCAATGCTTCGACCTGGCGCGCGAACACGCGCTCATAACCGAAATCGTTGCCGATGGCGGTGAGCGCGGAGGTGTCGGTGGTCAGCGCGATGGCGGGGAGGGCGCGGCGATTGGTCTCGAAGCGGCAGACCATTTCAGCGGCGATGTGCTGGGCGTCCGCCGCGCTGCCGCCGTTGCCGCAGAGAAAGATCCGGTTGCCGTAGCGCAGGCAGGTGACCAGGTGCGCGCCGAGTTCCTGAATCGTGGTTTCTTGCGTCCGGAGCGCGTGAATCGCGTCCAGATGGGCGTCGAAGATGGCTGAAATCGAAGGCATGGCGGGTTGGCGCAAGTAGAATACGCGCCGATTTAACCATTCAAATCCACGCCCATGCACTTGAAACTGCCTGATTTTTCCGCCGCCTCGGTGCTGGTCGTGGGCGATGTGATGCTGGACCGCTACTGGCAGGGCTCGACCTCGCGCATCTCGCCGGAAGCGCCGGTACCGGTGGTCAAGGTGGAAGACGACGAGTTGCGCCCCGGCGGCGCCGCCAACGTGGCGCTCAACGCCGCCGCGCTGGGCGCTTCCGTGGCACTGGTCGGACTGGTGGGCGAGGATGCCGAGGCCGGCCTGCTCGCCGACCGTCTCGCCGCGCGTGGTGTCTCCAGCGATTTCGTCTCGGTGCCCGGCAGCCGCACCATCACCAAGCTGCGCATTCTTTCCAAACACCAGCAACTCATCCGCCTGGATTTCGAGGATGGTTTCCTGGCTTGCGACGGCAGCGGCATTCTCGGCCGCTTCCTGCAAGCCTTGCCGCAGGCGAAGGCGGTGGTGCTGTCCGATTACGCCAAGGGCGTGCTGCGCGATGCCCAGCCGCTGATCCGCGCCGCGCGCGAACGCGGCCTGCCGGTGGTGGTCGATCCCAAGGGCACAGATTTCCAGCGCTATCGCGGTGCAACGTTGCTGACTCCGAACCAGTCCGAATTCGAGGCGGTGGTCGGCGCGGTGCTCGACGATGCCGATCTCGCCGCCAAAGGCTGCGCCTTGCGCGATGCACTCGACCTCGAAGCCCTTCTGGTGACCCGCAGCGAGAAGGGCATGTGTTTGCTGCAACGCGGCCACGCGCCGGTGCATCTGCCGACCCGCGCGCGCGAGGTCTACGACGTCACCGGCGCTGGCGATACCGTGGTGGCGGTGCTGGCGGCGGCCCTGGCGGCGGGTGAGTCGATGCACGAAGCGGTGGTGCTGTCCAACCTGGGCGCCGGTGTGGTGGTCGGCAAGCTGGGCACGGCCACCGTCTCCCCAGCGGAATTGATGGCGGCGATGGAAGAACACCTGCCGATCCGGCGCGGCGCCGTCTCGGAAGACGATTTGCTCGCCCTGGTGGCGCGAGCACGCGCGGCGGGCGAGCGCATCGTCATGACCAACGGCTGTTTCGACATCCTTCATGCCGGCCACGTCACCTATCTGCAACAGGCGCGTGCGCTGGGCGACCGCCTCATCCTCGCGGTGAACGACGACGACTCGGTGCGTCGCCTGAAAGGGGAAACCCGCCCGGTCAACCCGCTGGAAGCTCGCTCGATCGTGCTGGCGGCGCTGGCGGCGGTGGACTGGGTGGTGCCGTTCTCGGAAGACACGCCGCAACGCCTGATCTGCCGGGTCTGCCCGGACGTGCTGGTTAAAGGCGGCGATTACCGGCCCGAGGACATCGCCGGTGGCGAATGCGTGACGGCGGCGGGCGGCGAAGTGAAAGTGCTGCCCTTCCTGTCCGGGCATTCCACCTCATCCATGATCGCAATCATCAAAAAGGGATAACCCATGTACATCATCACCGGCGGCGCCGGCCTCATCGGCAGCAACATGGTCAAGGCGCTCAACCTGCGCGGCATTTCCGACATCCTGGTGGTCGACGACCTCAAGGAAGGCATCAAGTTCAAGAACCTGGCCGACTGCGACATCGTCGATTACGTCGACCGTCTCGACTTCATCAAGCGCCTTCAGGCCGGTTGGGATTTTGGCAAGGTCGAAGGCGTGGTGCATGAAGGCGCCTGTTCCGCCACCACAGAGTGGGACGGCGAATTCATCATGAAGAACAACTTCGAGTACACCAAGACGTTGCTGCACTGGTGTCAGTCGATGGAGGCGCCGTTCATCTACGCATCCAGCGCCTCGGTCTACGGCATGGGGCCGGTGTTCAAGGAAGCGCGCCAGCACGAGAAGCCGCTCAACATGTACGCCTACTCCAAGTTCCAGTTCGATCAGTACCTGCGACGCTATCAAAGTGCACTCACCAGCCAGGTCTGCGGCCTGCGTTATTTCAACGTCTACGGCCCGCGCGAACAGCACAAGGGCAGCATGGCCAGCGTCGCCTTCCACTTCCACAACCAGATCCTCAAGGAAGGCAAACTGAAGCTGTTCGAAGGCACCGACGGCTACGGCAACGGCGAGCAACTGCGCGACTTCATCCACGTCGACGACGCCGTCGCCGTGAAACTATGGCTGCTCGACAACCCCGGCGTCTCCGGCATCTTCAACGTCGGCACCGGCCGCGCCCAGAGCTTCAACGACGTCGCCCGCGCGGTGATCCAGCATCACGGTCGCGGCGAGATCGAATACATGCCCTTCCCCGAACACCTCAAGGGCCGCTACCAGAGCTACACCCAGGCCGACATCGGCAACCTGCGTCAGGCCGGCTACACGGCCGAGTTCATGACGGTGGAAGAGGGCGTGCCCAAGTACCTGGCCTGGCTGGAACAGAATCCGGGCTGATGGTCATGGTCGGACGGCCGCCCCGGAAAATGAAACACGCCGTAGGAGCGGCTTTAGCCGCGATGCGCCGGCAGGCGCAAAGGCGAGACGTGTGGCCTAGGCGAACGTCAGCCCTTTGCGCCTGCCGGCGCATCGCGGACACGGTCCGCTCCTACGGCATGGCGGTTGTTTCACGTTGATGGGGAAGTCCACCCGCTGCCTGATCGTCGGCCCCTCCTGGGTGGGCGACATGCTGATGGCGCAGAGCCTGTTCAAGGCACTGGCGGTGCGGCATCCTGGCCTGGAACTCGACGTGCTGGCGCCGGCCTGGTCGCACGGCATCCTGGCGCGCATGCCGGAAGTGCGGCGAGCGCTGGTCGCGCCCTTCGCGCATGGCCGCTTCGGATTGATGGAACGCTGGCGGCTCGGCCGCGAACTGGCGCGCGAAGGCTACGACCAGGCCATCGTCCTGCCCAATTCCTGGAAATCCGCGCTGGTTCCCTTCCTTGCTGGCATTCCCCTGCGCACCGGCTACCTCGGCGAATTCCGCCACGGCCTGCTCAACGACAAACGGCGACTCGACAAACAGGCCATGCCGAAGTTGGTGGAACGCTACAGCGCCCTGGCCATGCCTCCCGAACTCACCCCCCTTTCCCAAAGGGGGGCAGGGGGGATTTCTCAACTCATGCAATCAGAACCCGGCGCGTTCATTCCCCCACAACCCCGGCTGACCGTCGACCCCAAGGCCCAGCAAGCCAGCCTCGACCGCCTGGGGCTCAAACGCGACCGCCGCATCCTCGCCCTTTGCCCCGGCGCCGAGTTCGGTCCCGCCAAACGCTGGCCGGAAACCCATTACGCGGCGGTGGCGCGCGCCAAAATGGAGCAGGGCTGGCAGGTCTGGCTATTCGGTTCAGCCAAGGACAAGACAGCAACGGACGCGATCAACCAATCGACCGGCGGCGCCTGCACCAACCTCGCCGGCCAGACCACCCTCGAAGAAACCGTCGACCTCCTCGCCTGCGCCGATGCCGTGGTCAGCAACGATTCCGGCCTCATGCACATCGCCGCCGCCGTGGATGTGCCGGTCGTGGCCGTCTACGGTTCGACCGATCCCGGCTACACGCCACCCTATTCGGACAAGGCGAAGGTGGTTCGCCTCGGACTGGAATGCAGCCCCTGCTTCAAGCGGGAATGTCCGTTCGGGCACCTGGATTGCCTGAACAAGCTGGGGCCGGAAAGGGTGCTGGAAGTACTGCCGGGTGTGTCGAATGAGCACGCGTAGGGCGGATGAGCCGGCGGCTTTTTGCCGGTGTTATCCGCCGAATGCCAAACATACGGCGGAAGGCGCGATACAACCGCTTTTCCGCCCTACCTTGCTGAATCTCATCATCATCGGCGAGGCCGCCACCAAACTGCTGAAGGACTACGCGTCATTTCTGGATAGGTATCCAGATGTGCCATGGCGCGGCATGAAGGGCATGCGCAACCGTATCGCGCACGGCTATTTCGACATCAATCTTGACGTGGTCTGGGATACGGCACAGACGGCATTGCCTCAGTTGCTGCTGTGGTTGCCAGCTATCCGCGAAGCGGCCGAGAACGAATCAGGGACATGAAGCGCCCCCCTTTCTCCCTGGTCATCATTACCAAGAACGCCGCCACATTGCTGCCTGAGTGCCTCGCCAGCGTTCCCGGCGCCGACGAAGTTCTGGTCGTCGATTCCGGCAGCGGCGACGACACCGTCGCAGTGGCGGAACGCCTGGGCGCGCGGGTCATCCACCAGGTCTGGCTAGGCTATGGGCCACAGAAACGCTTCGCCGCCTTGCAGGCGAAATATGACTGGGTATTGTCGCTGGATGCGGATGAGCGATTGACCCCGGAACTCATGGCCAGCATCGAACAAGCCTTACCCCTCTCCCCCTGTGTGGTACCGAAGGGTAGTGGCTTCATCAGAGGGGCCGGGGGAGAGGGAACGACGGTTGATATGAAGGAGCCCGTCGCCTACCTCCTCCCTCGTCGCAACCGTTTCATGGGCCGCTGGCTGCGCCATGGCGAAGGCTATCCGGACTGGTGTGCCCGCCTGTTTGATCGCCGCTACGCCAACTGGAGCGAGGATGTCGTACACGAGAAATTGGAGTGCGGCGGGGCGGTCGTGAAACTGTCAGGCGATCTGCTGCACGAGTCCGAGCAGGGCCTGGCGGACTACCTGGCGAAGCAGAACCATTACACCGACCTCCAGGCCGCGCGCATGTTCGCGGCCGGAAAACGGTTTTCGGTGGTGAAAATGCTGACCAGCCCTATCGCCCGCTTCGCGAAGTTTTACCTCCTGCGCCGAGGTTTTCTCGATGGGGTGCCGGGGCTGGTGCATATCGGCATTGGGTGTCTGACCAGTTTCCTGAAATACGCGAAGCTGTACGAACTTCAGATGCGCGACAAGACCCCGGGGCCGGAACCTGAGTCCTGACGCCGCGCCGCATCCTGCTACGGTACTTCAGCCTCCAGTCCTGTGCCGCTTCTTCCAGGCGCGACGCAGATTCTGTGCCAGGCGTGCCAGGCGGCGGTCGATGCGGTGTAGGCCATAGCGCCATGCGTCGATCAGGCGAACCATGCCGCTGTCCATGCGTTGGTAAAAATCGTTGACGTCGATGCTGTGCAGATAGGCGTAACCGTTCCGCACGAAATAGTCGCGGATGGCGGGAAGGCGGTATTTGGTGTTCGACTCGATTACCACAATGTCCGGGTTCCAGCGGCGGATGTCGAAGCCGGCCAGAACATCCAGTTCCCCTCCTTCCACGTCGATGCTGACGAAATCGACCTTGCCGGAACCCGCCTCGATCAGCAACGAGTCGAGGGTGCGCGCGGGCACGGTGAGGGTGTCCGTGTTCTGGCCCATGCCCGCCAGTCTCTGCGCGTGCTGTTCGGTCAGATGGGTGGTGGAAAAGACGCCGGAGACGGCCTTGTGGAAGGTGATTTCCCGCGTGTCGGCGCTGCCCACCACGGCGCACTGGAAGGTACGCGAGCCGGGGCGACTGGCGCGGCAATGCGCCGCATTATCGGGATCGGGCTCGGCCAGGATGCCGCTCCAGCCGATTTGCTCGAAGTGATAGCTGTTGCTGAGGTCGACACCGTCGTAGGCGCCGACATCGACGAAGTAGCCACCGCGCTTGTGGGCGAAGAATTCGTCCAGCCAGCGATCCTCGCCGTTCTGGGCACGGAAGGTGTCGTTCGTGTCGTTCGTGTTGTCCGGGGTGGTCATGGATTACAGCCTGTTCAGGTAGTCGTCATCGCCGCGCCTCGCGCCAGCGCGCCGCTGCTTCGAGCAGCTTTTCCGCGCGCTTTTCGTAAGTGTGATCGCGCATCACCCGCGCATTCGCGGCCTCGGCGATGGCGCGGGTCTCGGCAAAATGGCCGAGATGGTACTGGATACGGGCGATGCAGTCCTCGAAGTCGCGGTAATCCGCCCATTCCTTGCCAGGGGCGAAATCATCCGCCGCATGGCGGCGCTGGTCGGAAAGCATGAAACCGCCGCGCGCCGGCACGCCATAACAGCGTTCCGGCAGGCCCCAGGACATCTCCACCCCGGCGCGGGAGCGGTGGTCGCAGGAGGATCGGTAGTTGAGATTGATGATGGAGTGCTGGATCACCTCGATCTGCTCCTGTTCGCTCATGCCACCCGAACTACGGAACAGCACACGCAGGCCCAGCGCCTCCAGGCGGGGGCGCAGTGCCGCGAAAAAACGCTGGCGCTCGGCATGTTCCTTGTAGCGTTCACCGCTCATGTTGCCGACGAAACTCACGTCCCAGCGAAAAAAAGCCGGGTCGCGCATTTCTTCCAGGGTTTTGCCATGAAGGTTGTAATTGCGCACCCAGACCGCGTTGGCGTTGTAGATCACCTGAGGGGCGAAACGATAGGTCGGTTGCAGGGTATGGGGGGCGTAGATATCCAGGAGCCGCAGCCACTCGAACAACTTCAATTGGCGTACCAGCCTGCCCATATGCCAGGGACCGTCGCGGTCGATGCCGATCAGAGGTACACCGGCGCGCTTAAGGTGGCGTTTCAGTTTTATGGCGGCCCAGGGCGAGCGCACGCCGTGATATACGCTGATGAAGCAGAGGGCGGCGCGGGCCAGTTGTTCGGAGGTCGGGTGGTCGCCGATCATCGCCGCTTCGTAACCCAGGTTTTGAAAGGCGTCGTGGAACATTTCGGAATGGGAGTTCAGACCGAACAACACCAGATTGCGGGTTTCCTGGGAGGTCATTGCCGTCCTGAGTCGATGATGGAGGATGGCGTCATTTGCCCCGGGTCTCCCGGCGTAAATCCGCATAGGCCGACACGGCTTCATCCACCGGGATGTCCATGACCTCCTTGCTCGGCGCCTGTAGCAGCCGGTAGGGCACGCCCCAGGGGCGCCACCGTGCCACGTCGCTGTGGCCGAACAGGCAGACGATGGGCTTGCCGGTAGCGGCGGCCAGATGCATGGCGCCGCCGTCGGCGCAGATGAAATCGTCACACAGCGAGATAGCTGCGATCAGATCTTCCAGTTCATGGGTCGGCACCGGCTGTAGCGGCAAGTCTTCGACTGCGGCCAGCACGGCGGCCGCCTTCTCGTCGTCGCCGGGATGGCGGGGGTTGTCGGCCGTGCCCGGTGCCCAGAGCAGCATGAAAGAACAGCCATGCTCCAGGCGCAGCCGCCGCATCAGTTCGACGAAGTGCTCGACCGGCCAACGCTGGCTAGGTTTGCGCGCGGACAGGTGAATGCCCACCAGGCGGCTACCCGGCCTCCGTAGCGCCTCCACCGCCGCACTCATGGCCGTCACCGCCGCGGGTGCTGGGGCAACTGTCAATTTTCCTGGCGGGCCTTCGATGCCGAAGGCGCGGGCCAGTCCCCAGACATCCTCGGTTTCGCTCAGGGTGGGATCGAAACGCCAGGGAACAGGGCGGTCAATCAGGGAGGCATGCGCTTTGCCTTCCTCGACGAAGCCGACGACGTGGCGGGCGCCGACCCAGCGGGCCAGGGACAGGGAGCGCTTCTGGTAACCGGGGGCCGCCAGCACGCAGTAGTCGAAGCGTTGCCGGCGCAGGGCCAGAAGCAGGCGCAGGCGTTGCAGATGGCAGGCCAGCACGCTCTCGCCAGGGTCGAGATGTTTTGCCTTGGTGTAGGCGACAACCTGGTTCAGGGTGGGGTGGTGATCCAGCACCGCGCGGTTGTAGCTGGTCACCAGGGCGCAGAGAAAGGCTTGCGGGAAATGAGCGCGCAAGGCCTCGAACAAGGGCGTGGTGCAGGCGAGATCGCCGATGTTGTCGCGGCGGATCAGGAGAATGCGGGGGGAGGTGTCGCTCATGCGGCTTGCAGGGTGGCCAGCAATCGCGCCACTCGCTCGCGGAAGGCGGTTTCGGAAAACCGCGCCAGGTGATCGCTCGCCCGCAGAGGATCGGGGCGGGGACGGGAGCCGTCGAGAAGACTGTCAAGCAGACTGGCGAAGCCGTGGGCACCATCCTGGCGCGGGTCGGCATAGAGATAGCCGCTGCGGCCGTGGGCGATGGTTTCGGTGAATGGTGGGGCATTGGGCGCCAGGATCGGTGTGCCGCACATCTGGGCTTCCAGGATGTTCAGGCCAAGTGCCTCCTTTTCCGGCAGGCCGGTGAGAAGGTAGTCGAGCAGCGGATAGACCTGGCGCACGTCCCGCTGCTCACCCCACCAGCGCACCCGGTTGCCCAGCGGCGCCAGAGCACGGCGGGTGTCGCGGATCGAGGCGTAACCACCGCTGCCGAAGATTTCCAGATTCACCTGTGGACGCGCCGCCAAAGCCGGGGCGAGGCTCTCGAACAGGACGGGAAACTGCTTGATCGGAGTGATGCGGGAAACGATGCCCAGGGTCAACCCGGGCCGCGCCGTGTAGGGGCGGAGTGGCTTGCAACTCTGCCATAGGGGGTGTACCCAGGACAGCACCCGGTCGCGTACCTTGCGGGTGTCCCAGTTGAAGCGGGAGTGGGCGACGACCGGGAGACCCGACTCGCCGGGGCGATCAAGATGGGCGACGCCGTAGAACGGTTCCGGGTAAGCCTGGGTGAGGCCGCGTTCGAGCAGGCCGGAGAGGACATAGCCGGATACCGCGATCAGCAGATCGTAGCCGCAGAAATGTTCGTGCTTGCGCTGGTATAGCGGCATATGCACGAAGCTCGCCAGGCGGCAGCCTTGTTCCTGGAGGCGGTTCAGGCGCTCGCCACCATCCGGGGTGTGGTAGATCAGCCAGGCCGGACGGGGAAAATCCAGGTCGGGGATGTCCTGAGGGCCGGATACGACGTGGATGTGCCGCGCGCCGGTATCGTGCTCACGCCACCAACGCGCCTTGCGGCTCACCACCAGATCGAAGGGCTGGCCGAGATCGCGCAAGGCGCGACCGAAGAAACAGGTGTAAACCTCGCCGCCGCCGAAGCCCTGTTGCAGGTTGATTTGGAGCAGGTTCATGAGGGTGGGTGTTAGGGGCATGTTTCCCCCTGGTTGAAGCGCGACAGGAAAGGACGTTGCATCAGCCATCGCTACTGGCCCGGCTGATGATCGGTGCGTTACACACACTTTCATACGAGAAGAGTACGCGATTCTACTCCACGGATGGGCGCTGGTCGGTGGCGCGACTTCGTTGGGATTTGTGGCCGTTTGCGCCCGGCTTTCCTTGCCACTGGGATTCCGAGAGTTCATGCCTGTGTGGAAATTATGATAGAGTCGCCCGGTTTTCTTGCTGGTAAGAAAAACATCTACGCCGGCATGAAGCGTGATAGTGGCGACAAAGTGCGCGATGCACAGCAGCGAGAACGCCAGCCCCCCAAATTTTTGTTTGGCTAACTACAGAGCATGTTTCATCCTCCGTGTCGACTCCTTGTCCCCATATGGCCGCATCTTGAAGGCGAGCGGGATCCGTGCCAATGATGTCTTCGCCGATCTCCGGTAGGGCCATACGCATTGCGATCGTCGGTTGCGGGCGCATTTCCAGGAGCCATTTTCATTCGGTCCAGAAACATGCTGGCGACATGGACTTGGTCGCGGTATGCGATGTGGATAGAGATGTTCTCAATGCGCATGAGGAGGAATTCAAGGTTCCCGGGTATCTCCGACTGGAGGAGATGTTGCAAAGGGAGAAGCCCGACTTGGTGGCGTTATGTACGCCGAGCGGCCTTCATCCCGATCAGGCCGTGCTGGCGGCTCGTCATGGTGTGCATGTGATGACCGAGAAGCCGATGGCCACGCGGTGGAGCGATGGTGTGCGCATGGTTCGTGCTTGCGACGAGGCTGGGGTCTATCTGTTCGTGGTCAAGCAGAATCGGCAAAACGCCACATTGCAGTTGCTTAAGCGCGCGATTTGCGAAAAGCGTTTTGGGAGAATTCACCTCGTTCATCTGAATGTCTTCTGGACACGTCCGCAGTCTTACTATGACCAAGCAAAATGGCGTGGCACGTGGGAATTTGATGGCGGCGCATTCATGAATCAAGCCAGTCACTATGTCGATCTGTTCGACTGGCTGATCGGTCCCGTGGATAAAGTTCAGGCAATGGTGAGCACGACCAGGGACATAGACGTCGAGGATACCGGAGTGCTCAACATTCGTTGGCGCAATGGTGCCTTGGGTTCCATGAGCGTGACCATGTTGACTTATCCAAAGAATCTTGAAGGGTCCATCACCATTCTTGGGGAAAGGGGCACGGCCCGCGTCGGTGGAGTTGCTGTCAACGATATCCAATTGTGGCAGTTCGACGAACCGCGTGATTACGACGCCCAGATCAAAATGGCAGCCTATGAAACCACGTCGGTATACGGATTCGGTCACCCTCTCTACTACAAAAATGTCATTGACGTGCTGCGTGGTAACGCGGAGCCGGATACGGATGGGCGAGAGGGCTTGAAGTCTCTTGAATTGCTTATTGCCGCGTATCTCTCTGCGCGAGACGGCAGAACTGTTTCCCTACCGCTGGAGTATTGATGGAAGTAAACATCCACCCGACCGCGATCGTCGACGAAGGTGCCCACATCGGCGATGGCACAAGGGTCTGGCACTGGACCCATATTTGTGGCGGAGCGACGATCGGGTCGAATTGCTCCTTCGGCCAGAACGTCTTCATCGGCAATGATGTTGTTATCGGCAATAGCGTCAAAGTACAGAATAACGTCAGTGTCTATGATGCAGTCACGTTGGAGGACAATGTCTTCTGCGGCCCCAGCGTCGTCTTCACCAACGTTTATAACCCGCGTGCCGCGATCAACAGAAAAGGTGAGTACCGTCGCACGCTGATCGCAAAAGGGGCCACGCTCGGGGCGAATTGCACCATCGTCTGCGGTATTACCATCGGCGAATATGCCTTCATCGGGGCGGGTGCCGTGGTCAATCGCAATGTGAAGCCCTATGCGCTTATGGTCGGTGTTCCAGCGCGGCGGATCGCCTGGGTTGGCCGTCATGGCGATCGCCTTGATTTACCGGTTACCGGCAGCGGCGAGGCGGTTTGTCCGGCGACAGGCGAACGCTACCGGCTTGACGGAAATATCGTGACTCGGGTGGGTGGGTGAGGCAATGCAATCACACGGGATTCAACACAGGACTAAATAGAGAGATTGAATAAGCATGGAATTCATTGACCTTAAATCGCAATATGCGCTCCTGCGCGACGCCATCAATTCGCGGATGCAGGCGGTGTTAGACCATGGTATGTACATCATGGGGCCAGAAATCGCGGAGTTCGAGCGCCATCTCGCTGATTTTTCGGGAGTACGACATGCGCTCACGTGTGCCAACGGAACGGATGCGCTGGTGCTGACGCTGATGGCCAAGGGCATCAAACCCGGGGATGCCGTCTTTGTGCCGGCGTTCACTTTTGTGGCGACAGCGGAGGCCGTCGTGCTGGTGGGAGCGACGCCCGTTTTTGTCGACGTGAGTGCGGACACCTACAACATCTCTCCCGACAGTCTTCAGGCTGCCATCGAGGCGGTGATCAAGGAAGGGTGCTTGAAACCGGCCTGTGTGATGCCCGTGGATCTATTCGGGCAACCCGCCGACTATGACCGAATCGGTGAGATTGCGCGCCAGCACGGGATGTTCCTCCTGGCGGATGCCGCGCAGAGTTTTGGAGCGACCTGGCATGGCAGTCGCGTTGGTGGTTTCGGTGATGCAACCGCGACGAGCTTTTTCCCGGCCAAGCCCCTGGGTTGCTATGGGGATGGCGGTGCCATCTTCACCAACGACGATGCGTTAGCCGAAATTATGAAATCCGTGCGCGTGCATGGGCAGGGCGTCGATCGCTACGATAACGTTCGGATTGGCATCAACGGCCGACTGGATACCTTGCAGGCGGCCGTGCTGATAGAGAAATTGCGTGTGTTTCCCGAAGAGATCGGTGCGCGTCAGGCAGTCGCCGAGCGCTACAACGAGGCATTTGGCGACGTGGCGGTCACACCTCTCGTCGATGGTCGCGCGACTTCCGTTTGGGCCCAGTACACCCTGCAGGTCGATCATCGCGATGCCGTCGTGGCCGAGTTGAAGGCGGTCGGCATTCCGACCGCGATCTACTATCCGCGACCGCTGCATACCCAGGCTCCCTATGCGAGCTTCCCACAGTCTCCTACGGGTATGTCGCAGTGCGAGTGGCTTGCCGGACGCGTATTCAGCTTGCCGATGCATCCGTATCTCGACGAGGGCACGCAGCAACAGGTCATCGATAAGGTATGCAAGGCGATCAAGGACTGCCAGTGACGCAACCGGCCATTTACATCGACCCGACCGCAGAGGTCCACCCGAACGCCGTAATAGGTGCCGGCACCAATATCTGGAACTGGACGAAAGTCCGCGAAACGGCTCGCATCGGGAAAAACTGTAACATCGGCCAATGCATCTATATCGATGCGAATGCGGTCATCGGTAATGACTGCAAGATACAGAACGGTGTTTCCATCTATCACGGTGTGATGATCGGCGACCGAGTCTTCGTCGGACCCAACGTCACGTTCACAAATGACCTATACCCGCGAGCCGCAAATCCTGGTTGGAAAATCACATCGACCAAGGTGGATGACGGGGTGAGCATCGGCGCCAATGCCACCATCGTATGTGGCGTGACGCTGGGAGCAAATTGCATGATTGCTGCGGGTGCTGTGGTGACCCGCGATGTTCCGCCGCATGGGCTGGTCATGGGGCAACCTGCCAGGCTGGTCGATTACGTTACCGAGGCGGGCAGGCGCTTGAATCACGACGTTTCCGGAGAGCCCCCGGCCGCCGAGGCACTTAATTCGGTCGATGACGGCCATTAATTAGGACATATGAGATGAAACCGTTGCGAGTCGCTGTCGTCGGCGCAGGTCGAATGGGCAGCAATCACCTAAGAATTTTCGCTGGCCTCAAGGGCGTGGAACTGGTCGCGGTCGTCGATCCGGATGCCAATAAAACCACTGATGCTGCTTCGCGCTATGGCTGCCAGGCAGTGTCCACAGTCGATGATCTGATCGGCCAGGTCGATGCGGTAAGCATTGCATCGCCTTCGGTGTTGCATGCGGAAATCGGCGAGAAGCTATTGTCCAGCGGCATTCATTGCCTAATCGAAAAGCCGTTGGCAGTCACCCCCGAGGAATGTTCGAGGCTGATTTCCGCTGCCGACAAAGCGGGTGTGGTGCTCCTCGTAGGCCACGTGGAGAGGTTCAATCCCGCCGTGCGCCAGCTTTCCGCCATTGTCGCTGAGGGCCATGCCGTTCATGCCATCGACGTCCACCGCATGAGCTACGCCTCGTCCAGGATCACGGATGTCGACGTTGTCGCCGACCTCATGGTTCACGATCTTGACATCATATTGTCGCTGACCGGCTACCAGCCGCTCGCCGACTTGGCCGCACATGGGGTCAGGACGGGGGGCGGTCGCGGTGAGGACTACGTGACAGCCCTGCTCTCTTTTGCGAATGGCGCCGTGGTCAGCCTGACATCGAGCCGCATTACCCAAAACAAGGTGCGCAAGCTCGCGGTGACCAGCGATCTGGGCTACATCACGCTCGACTATATCGCCCAGGAAATCCTCATCCATCACCAGCGAAGCGAAGCGACCAAGACGCCCCAGGGATCGTATGTCCTCGATCTCCAGGTCGAGAAGGTGCTCGTGCGCACGGCGGAGCCCTTGGTCCAGGAATTGCAGCATTTCATCGACTGTATTCGACTCGGCACCCAGCCGCTTGTCAGCGGCAAGCAGGGGCTCGCCGCGCTCGAACTCGTCTGGGCAATCCAGAACAAGATCAAGGAAGCTGGCGGCCATGGTCGTTGACGGCGGGCGTTTCCTGGTCACCGGCGGTGCCGGCTTCATTGGCAGCCATCTGGTTGATGCCTTGCTCGAACGTGGCGCAGCCAGGGTTGCCGTGGTAGACAACTTCTTTCTCGGCAAGGAAGAGAATCTATCGGATGCGAAGCGACGGTATGGTGACAAGCTCCAGGTGTATCGTGAAGACGCGGGGGAATTGTCGGCAATGTCCGCCGTTATGGAAGCGGAAAAGCCTGACGTCGTCTTCAACCTTGCCACCAAGGCGCTGCTGTATTCGTTTTTCAACCCGGCTGGGGCCTGTCGCGTCAACCTGGACATCGCCCTGGCTCTAGGTGAATTGCTGCGCAAAGGCGCCTATGGCCGACTGATCCACCTGTCGAGTTCCGAGGTTTATGGCACGGCACAATATGTGCCGATGGACGAACATCACCCCTTGCTCGCGGAAACTTCTTACGCGGCCGGCAAGGCAGCAGCCGATCTCCTGCTGTCTTCCTACGTCCGCATGTTCGGCCTCGACATCGTCACCATCCGGCCATTCAACAACTATGGGCCACGGCAGAACGAAGGCGCTCTTGCGGCCATAATTCCTCTGACGCTAAAGCGAATCCGCAGCTGCCAGTCGCCCGTAATCCAGGGGGATGGAAAGCAGACGCGCGACTTCATCTACGTCGCAGATACTGTTGCAGCGATCTTGGCGCTGTCCGGGCGAGACGATGTCAGGGGGCAGGTTTTCAATCTCGGCAGCGGCAGGGAAACGAGCGTCGAGGAATTGATCAAGGCGATATGCCAGTTAGCCGACTACCACGGACCCATTTCGTACCAACCAGCCAGGCCCGCCGACGTGAGACGTCATCTTGCAGGCATCGACAGTGTCCGCGATCTGATCGGCGAACCGGCTAAGACGAACTTACTCGATGGACTCGGACAGACGATTTCCTGGTATATGAAACGTAGCCAATTCGACCAACTGTTGTCGGGTAATGCGGATGGATCGGTAACGTGAAAGTTGCTGTTCTTGGGGCAACCGGCTTTGTGGGTGGCGCTTTGGCCGATGCTCTCGATCTTGCGTCTCAAGTCGAACTAATTCGTCTCCAGCGCCCTTATTTCGACCTAACTCAACCGAACACGTGGAAGCTGCCAGGGGGGGTAGACACTGTCGTAGTGGCGGCCGGGATATCGTCCGGGCCCGCCGAGGATTTGTGGCAAACCAATGTAATGGGGCCAGCACGATTCGCTGAGTACTGTAGAAAAGTCGGAGTAGGGCGCCTGATCCTGCTGTCATCTGGCGCGGTATATGGCAATACACTCCATGAAACAACGCCGCTCACTAAAACCAATCCCACGTCTGATTACGGTAAATCGAAACTGGAAGGCGAAATCGCCGTTCGGGCCGCATGGGGTGATGAGAAGTTGGCGATATTACGACTTTACTTTCCCTATGGGCCGGGCCAAAAAACCCCTAGGCTGATACCAAGAATAATTGAAAGAATTGAAAATCAGAAGGCGGTTGTTTGCAGGTCGGACGGTGGGCCCAGGATAACGTTAACGCATATTTCTGATTTGAAGGATATTCTAGTCAATGACTTTATTTTGCGTGAACGAAGTGGCATTTATAATCTTGCCTCGAATTCGAGTCTATCCATTCAGAGCATTGTTGAATATTTGGTGTTGGCGCTACAGGGTGAAGCAAGGCTGGATCATAGTGGTGAGGCTACTGATGTTGTTTCTGAGCCCTATGACTATTGTCGAGATTGGCGCTCATTCGAAGATACGGTAATGCAATGGTTGAATCCGCTTGGCGTAGGTAACGGTCTATTAAAGGTTTGCGCGCGGGTGCAAACATAACTTGATCTATTGATATTCCGAGGTTGAAAATGATTGTACTTGGAGTGGCAAATTCCAAAGACAGTGGCGCTTGTTTGATGGTGGATGGGCGTTTGGTGACGGCCATTAACGAGGAACGCCTTAGTAGGAAAAAATTAACAAAGGAATTTCCCTATAGATCCATAGATTGGATATTGCAGCGGCACGGCATTACAATTCGTGACGTTGATGCAATCGGTACTGGCGTATGGAAGGGTATTGATAGTTGGCGTATGTTTCCTCAGTTCCTTTCGGAGTCCCTGGATGCGTCTGGACGTGAGCCTGCTGCGCGTACTGCAATTGAGGAAAGACTAAAGTCCTCAGTTCAGAGTGACCTACGGCAGTCAATCGAAATGCAGAGGGGGTTGGATAAGATTGGAGCTTCGGAGGCGCGGCTTTTTCGCTGTGGTCACCACCATGCACATGCAATTACGGCCTTTCATTTTTCTCATTACGATAGGGCGTTAGTAATCACGCTCGATGGTCGTGGGGATTTCTGCTCTGGCTCTGTTAGCCAGATGTCCCGTACTGCTCCGCCGAACCTTTTGCGTCTCGAGACTGAGTTCAATAGTCTAGGTGTATTTTACGGTTGGATAACAAGATTTCTTGGCTTTACACCTGACAGGCATGAGGGAAAAGTAACTGGTTTGGCAGCAGTTGGAGATCCTGCGAAGTGCCGGCACGTGCTGCGAAGGATGATCAGAGGGGATAACGGAAGAATTCTCGCAAATGTCGGAAACAATTATCGCCCCTATGCAACGGCAGTGTTGCCAAGCATCGAAATTGAGCTTCGTGCTTTTTCTAAAGAGGATATTGCAGCCGCAGCGCAGGAGTTGCTTGAAGATATTGTGACCAATTATGTCTCCTACTACTTAAAAGAGACAGGCGAGAGTTTTCTCTGTCTCTCAGGAGGTATTTTTGCCAATGTATTGTTGAATATGCGGTTAAAAGATTTGCCCGGTGTGGAGGGGGTTTTTGTGTACCCGCATATGGGTGATGGTGGTATTGCGGCGGGTGGTGCTGCCTATGCGACCCTGAAGCTTGGTGGTGATGTCTTGCCGTTATCATCGGCCTATCTGGGGCCTGATTATTCGGTAGAAAAATGTGCTGAACAAATCACAAAATATGGCTTCAGTGCGACCCCGGTAGCCAACTTTGCTGAGTTTGTGGCTCAGGATCTCTATGATGGACGTATTGTTGGTTTTTTTTCTGGTCGAATGGAATATGGCCCGCGGTCACTTGGGGCGAGAAGTATTCTGGCAAGTGCGACCGATGCGTCTATTAACAGATCATTGAACGCACGCCTCAGTCGCACGGAGTTTATGCCATTCGCTCCTGTCACACTCGAAGAGGAAGCGGAGAAGCGCTATATAGGCTGGAATCCGGATCATGTGAATGCCCAGTTTATGACTTCCTGCTATGAGTGTACTTCGTTAATGATTGACGAGGCGCCGGCAGTGGTGCATGTAGATGGAACGGCAAGGCCACAGATTGTCTCAAGTGAGCGAAATGGTGTTTACTATGAGGTGCTTCAGGCTTATTTTAGGAAGTCCGGTATTCCGACATTGATAAACACGAGTTTCAATCGACATGAAGAACCGATAATCTGTACCCCTAGTGAGGCGATTGAGGAGTTTGTTTCAGGTTCGGTTGATACCCTGGCGATCTATCCCTTTGTTCTTACAAGATAGCCCGACTCTTGATGTATATTTGCACGTCGACATTTATTGCTCTGTCGCTGCTGTCATATTATTTTGGTAAACGTTTCCACATATTGTTTAAGGAACGGACGTTGTTCGTAGCAGTTAGATGACGATGGCGCGAATGATGAAGAGAGAAATTGATGTCCTGATATATGGAGACCTGGCCGCCCTCGATCTTGTCTTTGGTGAGTATCTGGCACGTCGAGGATTGCGTGTAATTGTTGCTCGAAAGAATCGTGAAGGTCAGAACCCTACATTGCATGCTTCTAGTGATTTTCATCAGGCACTTTCTGCTGAATCGGTTCTGAAGATATCTTCCCCGTGGCAACTTATTAGAATCGCACGAAAAGCGCGCGTAATTGTCACTATTATTGGGGCGCTGGGATTTGCCTTGAACTGGCGTTGGCCATTACGAGGCCTTTTTGGATTGCCGCCGGTAATCAATATCGCGGCAGGATCGGATTTCTCCGAGCTATTGAGTGAAAAAAGCCATCTTGGTTTTTTTTACAGGTATTTCGTAAGAAAGTGCTTTGTGAATCTTACTGTGCCATATCCGCATATCGTCAAGAATATAGTTGGTCAACGGATACGGAACTTTTCCTTTTTGCGTTTCCCCTACCTGTTGCCACCCCCGCCGCCTGTCATGGATACGACGGAATTGCGGACTGGCCCTTTGCGTTTTTTTCACCCCAGTCATATTGATTTCAAAATCAATGACCCTGGCGACCATCGGAACTCATCCAAGGGAAACGACCGTTTCCTGCGTGCGTTGTTGAAAGCTTTTGATGACGGATTTGATGCGCAATGCACAATTCTTTACCGTGGGCCTGACCGTGATATTGCCCGAAAAATGACGGATAACAGCCATCATTCAGCAAGATTCATTTGGAAGGACACGCTTTCTCGCGATGATTTGAACTTGGAGATCGGCGCAGCGGATATTGTCGTTGACCAGTTCGATGTTGGAGGCCTCGGAGGGATCGCCATCGAGGCCATGGCGATGGGGAAGCCCGTTCTTGTTTATCTTCATCCTGGATGCCTGGATCTTCTTTACCCCGACCACCCTCCGGTAATCAATGCGTATCATGAGGTCGAGATTTATCAGGCATTATGGGCGAACGCTGATCGCAGAAAACTGATGGCATTGGGTAGGGCGGCCCAGAGATGGGTTTACAGCTATCACTCGGGAGATACGTGCATAGAGCCCCTGCTGCTTTACTATTTCCAGGCAACCGGACATAACGTCTCCCGATGTTGCCAAACGCCCGAGTTATCGGTAGAGGAACTGCCTGACGCTAGGCGAAATCAGTAATTCCAATATGATGACACTAGCCCAGGAACAAAATCGGACAGCGGCAACATCGGATAACTACCAGGTCGACCTGCTTGAGGTGCTGCCCAATGGATGGGACGACTTCCAGGTTGCCTTCGGCAGCCAAGTCGGTCTGCTACAGTCTATGTATTGGGGATCCCTCATGGTCGCTCTCGACCGTGGGAAGCCAATTTACTTTGTGGTTCGTCAAGGTGATCGCATCGCTGCAACCCTGCTTGCGGTTCATTTGCGCTGGCCGGCGAATTGGGGTCAACGCTTATTCCTCAGTATCCTGGGGTTGGGCGGTGGGCGGATCGATTTTGGATGCGGACCGGCACTGGCTGACGACATTGATAGATGTCAGGTGCTTGACTTGCTATTGGTGAAGATGCATCAATATGTGCGCAAGAATGGCGTATCCATAGTTCGTTCTAGCGGGTTTTCGCCCGTTTCGAACATTGTATGTAATGTTGAAATACAGGGGGTGTTTCTTCGTAATGATTATGCATTCAACAACTGGGCAACCTATGTTCTGAATTTGACATCTTCCGAAGATGATCTTCTTATGAGCCTGGATCACTCAGCGCGCAAGGGGATCAAAAAGGCATTACGCGAAGGTGTGTCGATTCGGAAAATAGACACATGGGATTCCTACCAAGAGAATTTCTTGAGACCGTACCTGGATTGGACAATAAACTCCGATAGAGACGCATTCACACACGATGCAAACATAATTTGGCATCATCCAGGACATTCACGCTACTATCATTACTTTACTGCATTTCATCGCGATGGCAGGGCGCTGGCAGTTCTTGGTATGTATGTTTTTGCTGGCGTGGCGACTGAAATTACTTCGGCCATTGCGCCAGTGGCATTCGATGAAAAGATTCCGGTGCAGGATATTTTGCATTGGGAGATGTTTCTGGAGGCAAAACGCCAAGGATGCCATTATTTCGATCTCGCGGGTGTCGCGCCCAATCCTGGTTCACAAAAGGAAGAGAATATCCGCCGGTTCAAAAAGAAATGGGGTGGCCAATATGTTGTTTATGATCGCTACGAGTGGCAGCACCCAGTCATGCGGAAGTTATTGCACGTTGTCGATTCTATGACACGTTTACTCGGCAAGTTACGTTCGCATCTGCGGCCTGGCTGAAGAATGATCGAACGCTTCTTCCGCGATTCGGCATGGCTGTTCGTCATGGAGATACTGGTCCGGTTCAAGGCGCTCATCGTCCTGCCGATTCTGACCCGGCAGTTGGGGGCGGCCGATTTCGGCGTCTGGTCGCAGGTTTCGGTATTGACCGCGATGCTCGTGCCCATCGCCATTCTCGGCACCGATGCGGCGATGATGCGCTATCTACCCGGCCAACCCCTGCCCGAGCAGGCGCGTCGGTTTTCCGCCATGTTGCTGTTCATCCTGGCCAGTGCCAGCTTGCTGGCGGCAAGCCTGTACTTGTTGCGCGGTCCCCTGGCCAACCTGTTTTTCGGCGGCGATGTTCGCTACGCCGAACTCATTCCCCTGGCTGCCCTGTCCTTGCTGACCGCGGCCGGCATTGCCAGCCTGCGCGCCTGGTGGCGTATCCGCAACGATGCCAAGCGCTTCGGCGTCATTGCCGTGGCCCAAGGGATGCTCGGCATTGCCGCGGTTCTCGTCGCTATTGTCGGTGGCGGTGATGTGATCGCCATCATCTCTTGGACTATTGCGGGCGATGCTCTGTTGCTGGTGGTGCTGGCTGTCTTCCTGGCGCGGGGCAGGGTCTGGTCGGCGCCGGATTGGTCGGTGTTGCGGCCCTATATCCGTTTCGGTGTCGTCGTCCTGCCGGCGGGGTTCGCGATGTGGGGCATCAATTATGTCGATCGGCTGTTTCTCCTGAATTATTCGAGTATCGCCACGGTCGGAATCTATGCCCTCGCCTATTCGCTGGCCTCGCTATTTGTGCAGGTGGTGACCGGGCCGATCTTCGCTATGTATGCCACTTCAGCGGCCCAGCTTCATGCGCAACAGGAGCACGCCTCCTTGCAGCGGCTTTTCGACCGTTCCCTGGAAGCGATCTTCCTGCTCGCAAGTCCGGTCATTGCGATCCTTCTATTCAACGGCAAAGACATGTTGACCTTGTTGGCCACCCCGGAATTCGTCGGCGGCGCCATCGTGCTGCCTATTGTTGCGGCGGGGAACGTCCTGCTGGTGGTATCGGCCTATTTCGAAACCTCCCTGGGTTTGGACAACAAGCCGCAGTTCGGTACTTATGCCGCCATCGCCGCGCTGGCCAGCAACCTGCTGTTGAACTTGTTGCTGATTCCGCCTTTCGGCATGATCGGTGCGGCGGTCGCCACTCTGGCCTGTTTTGTCGTGCAGATATCGATCAGCTATGGCTACTGCCGGCGCGGCAATCTGCTTGCCGTATCCCTGCGATACCCGCCCCATGCCCTGGTCTGTGCCGCCATCGCCTTCGGCGTCGCCGGAATGGCCGGAGCGGAAATTGCCAACATCTGGCTGCGCCTGATTCTGTCCTGTGGACTGGGGCTCATCGCCTATGTCCTGTTGCTGTATGTCAGTGGCGGACTGCCGCCGGAACTTCGCCGCTGGCTCGCGGGCAGGGCAGCGCTTTTCATTGGACAGGGAAAATGGGCGAAACGTATTTGATCGACGGCAGCCGGCTCGACGCCAATCGGGCCAGAGCGCTGTTCAGTGGCTCCCGACTAGAAGACCGGCAGGTTCGCTGCCTGAACCTGCTGGAAGGGCAAAGGATTGTCGAAATCGGCTCCTATTCCGGCCATTTCGTCGCCGAGGCGGTCCGTCGCCTGCCCGGTAGCGAGGTGATCGGCACGGATTATTTCCCTGACCACATTCGCCTGGCCCGCCTTCTGCACCCGGAAATCGCCGACCAGTTCCGGCAGATGAGCGTGTACCAGCTCGACTTGCCCGATGCCTCGGTCGACTGTGTCGTCATGCAGGAAGTCATCGAGCATCTCGAGGGTGCGGCATTGGCGGTGAAGGAGGTTAACCGAGTATTGAAGCCGGGCGGCGTCTTCATCGTCACCACCCCCCATCCCTATTACTGGCGCGACCTGGCGGCTTTTTTCGTGCGGGAATCGGCCAATCGGCTGCGCCGCCAGCGGCAGTTGAAAACGGCGATCTATTTCGACGATGTGGAATGGAACCGCCATATCTATTGCTGGACGCCCAGCACTTTGCTGACACTGATGGTGACTAATGGTTTTGCTTATGTCGACCACGATTTCAGCACCGATGCGCGCGGCTGGCTGGAATCGGCATTGCTCCGGGTGTTTCCGGTGCTCGGCCCGACCCAGATCGTGAAAGTGAGAAAGACCGGCGAATCCAGAAAGGACATGGTATGAGCGAGCAAACCGTCGCTGGCCGAGCGGCCGCCCCTACCCAAGACAGCGCCTGCTGCCAAGTAAGTTCTCCCTCACCCCCAGCCCCCCTCCCGCGGGGAGAGGGGAGCGAAGCATCTCCTGTCCCACGCGGCACGCCCACGCCCTTCGTCGTGGCGCTGTTGAACCGATACATCGCAGCCAATCAGACCCTGCTCGATGTCGGTTGCGGGCCCGGCCTGTATCGCAAGACCACGCCGGCCAGATTCATCGGCATCGACTACACCGATGCCCCCTATTACCCGGATTGGCCGCGGGATGTGGACGTGGTGGCGGAAGGGTCGATGCTTCCCCTGCGCTCGGGCTGTGTTGATCTGGTCATGTCAAAATCCGCGTTTTTCCAGTTCCCACAACCGGATGAGGCACTGCGTGATTTCTTCCGCGTTTTAAGGCCGGGGGGGCGCATCCTCCTGTTCGATTACAACCGTCGCACCCAGCGCCACCTCGAACGCGGCGAAAACAGCCGCCGCCCGTGCTGGACCCAATGGCAGTTGCGTGACCGAGTGCGTGCGGCCGGCTTCACTCAGGTGGAATTGCTGCTGCCCATGAGCCGGCAGTTGCCCGCTGCCCTGCGCCTACCTTTTCTGATCGCCCAGGAACTGTTCGGAAGTTGGGCCATCGTGACTGGAATCAGACCCAAATGACTACTCCCAAACCGCGCAGACTTCTCGTCATCATCCCCGACCGTCTGACGGTACTGGTCGACAAGGGGGAAATCACTTCTCGCTATTACAACCCCGGCGACCTGTTCGACGAGGTTCATCTGCTTCTCACCAATGATGATCATCCGGATCCGGAGGCGGTGCAAAAAACGGTGGGGCGGGCTCGCCTGTTCATCCACAACCTGCCCGCTGGACACGGCCTCTTTTTCCGCACACTGGGCTGGCACCCCTGGTTGCTGCGCGGCTGGCTCCGGCGAGGGCTGGAACTGGCGCGGGCGATCCGTCCCGATCTCGTTCGTACCCATAACAATTTCATCGAAGGCTACCTAGCGCGGGCGATCAAGGAGGCGCTACACGTCCCGTTCGTGACCTCCCTTCACGGTGTATGGGATCGCGATGAACTGGATAGCATTCCGCGCCGGTTGCGTAGTCTGTTCAGGCGCAAGCTCGAACGCGCCTGTCTTGAGGCCGCCGACGCCGTGATCGCCGTCTACAAGCCCATCGTCCGCTATGCCAGGGAGTTCGGGGCGCGGGACGTTCATCTGATCTACAACATCGTCGCCGGTTGGCACATCGCGCCCAAGTCTGACTATGGCCTGCACCGCCCGCCCCGGCTGATCACGATCAACCGACAGCGCAAGGAGAAAGATCCGAGCAACATCATTCGCGCCATCCGCGACATCGATTGCGAATACCTGCTGGTGGGTGATGGCCCCTACCATGAGCAACTGGTCGCCCTGGCTGAGGCGGAAGGGTGTGGTTCCAAAGTCAAATTCATCAGCGCGATGCCGAACGAGGAGTTATGCAAGTTGCTTCAGGAATGCGATCTCATGGTGTCGCATTGCGATTATTGGGGTATTTCCAAGACGCTCCTCGAAGGCGCACTGGCCGGATTACCTATCGTCGTCAATGAGCATCCGCTTGAGCCGATACCCGACTACGAGGGTGGTTGGTTGACCTTGTGCGATAACACGGTGGATGGCTATCGAACCGCTATCCGCAAGTTCCTGGAGAATGGCGAACAACGCCATTCGATGGGCGTAGCCGCGGGGCGACATGCGCAGGAGCATTTCGCGCCGTCGAGCATGGAGGGTAAGGTGGTGGCAATCTACCGCCGGCTACTCATGAAAACGGAGACTTCCTGATATGCACAAGACGGTGCATCTGATCGCCGCGGCGCGGCCCAATTTCATGAAGGTGGCCCCGGTTTATCGCCTGCTGGCACGTGAAGATTGGTGTCGCCCGGTATTCATCCATACCGGCCAGCACTACGACTTTGGCATGTCCGATGTCTTTCTCAGGGATCTCGAATTGCCAGCCCCGGACATTCATCTTGGCGTGGGCAGTGGCAGCCATGCCGAGCAGACTGCGGGCGTCATGATCGCCTATGAGCGTGTCTGCACCGAGAATGCGCCAGACTTCGTACTGGTCGTCGGCGACGTCAATTCCACGCTTGCATGTACCCTGGCGGCTAAAAAGCTATGTCTGCCGGTGGGGCACCTTGAGGCAGGATTACGCAGTTGGGACCGGCGTATGCCGGAGGAGCTCAATCGCATCGTGACCGATGCGCTTGCCGATATTCTCTGGACGCCCTCCATTGACGCCGACGAGAACCTGCTGCGGGAAGGTGTGGCACCGGAACGCATCCGTCGCGTCGGCAATGTCATGATGGATGCGTTCGAGTTGATGCGGCCCAAGATCGAGGCCGAATCCGTTGCCGCCGATCTTGGCCTGCGACTGCGAGAGTTTGGTGTCGTGACCCTCCATCGGCCTTCCAACGTCGATGACCGAGATACGCTTTCGTTCATCGTCGAGCGACTGATCTCGGCCAGCCACCGCCTGCCCCTGGTTTTCTCGATGCACCCGCGCACAAGGAAGTGGCTCGAACATTTCGGTTTGATGCAGTCCCTCGTAGCGGCCGAGTCGATACGGCTCAATGAACCGATGGGCTACGTGCAATTCATGAGTTTGGTGAAGGACGCGCGACTTGTCATCACGGACTCGGGCGGCGTTCAGGGGGAGACGTCCTATCTGGGAATACCGTGCCTGACGTTGCGGGAAAACACGGAACAGCCGGTGACACTGACGCAGGGCTCCAATCGCTTGGTGAGTCCTGGTGGTTTGGACGGCGCGTTGGACGATGCGCTGTCCGGCCGCTGGGAGGTGCGGGGGGTTCCCGAATTGTGGGATGGTCGCACCGCCGGGCGCGTCGTGGACGATCTGCGCGCCTTGCTTGGGGCCGAATGATGTTACGGAAGCTGGTCTCTGCCCTGTCTAGCCCGGTCGATCTTGCTTATCGCGGCCGCGCGGCGCTCGCGCCGCGCGGCCTCTGGAATCGTTATGCGGAACGTTGTCGCGGCGCAGGTTTGAATAAGCTCTACTTCGTACTTTCTTTCGATTGCGATACGGTGGAGGACGCCGAAGTCGCCTGGTCGGTGCATTCCCGCCTGCTGGACATGGGGGTGATGCCCGTCTACGCCGTTCCGGGCGAATTGCTCAATCGCGGCGAGGCGGTCTACCGGAAGATTCTTGAGACTGGGGCGGAATTCATCAATCACGGCTACCGTGAGCACACTTATTTCGATTCGGATCGAGGCGCCTACGCCAGTTGTTTTTTCTATGACCAGCAGCCGCGTGAGACGGTACGCGAGGACATCGTCCAAGGAGACCGCAACCTGCGCGAAACGCTGGGCGTGCAAGCCAGGGGATTTCGCGCGCCGCACTTTGGTACCTTCCAGCGGCCGGCCCAGTTGCGCTTTCAGCATCAGGTGTTGCGTGAGCTCGGCTACGCCTTCTCCACTTCGACCGTGCCGACTTACGCATACCGATTCGGGCCCGTTTTCCGCCGGTTCGGTCTGGCCGAAATTCCCGTGTCCGGTATGGGGGCGAGGCCTCTGCATATCCTGGATACCTGGACATGTTTCGAGGCTCCGAATCGGCGCTTCCAGCCGCAAGACTATTTACAGGAAGGCGGCCTGGCGGCTGAACGCTTCGCCGCCATCGGCGCCGGAATCCTGAATTACTACGCCGATCCGTCCCATATCCATGATCGTCCCGAATTTTTCGAAACTGTTGCTCGTTGGGCGCAAGTCGCCAAGCCGGTGACTTACGTGAAACTCCTGGAGGAATTGCAATGCAACGCAGCGTGATCGCGCTTTTTCATAATCCCTGGCCTGACCAATTGGATCGGCCGCGTGATCGAAATCCTGCTCGTCTGTACCGCTATGCCATTTGGTACAAGGCCAATCCGCGCAGCGCGGAGTATATGAAAAATCTCCTGGGTGAGCATTTTCCAGAATCGGAGTGGATAAACACGGCCGACCAGCTCGATTGGCAGAGCAGCATTGGCAATGCCGATGAAGTCGTATTGCTGTATCCGGACGCGATCGGTTTGGGTTTTTCCGCCATGGAGCGGATTATCCTGAAACACAAAAAGACCTGGGCAGGTGTCACCGTTCTGAACGGCCGCGGTCGCCAATTCAGACAGAATGGCGCCACCCGACTCGGCCTGCGTTCGCGCAGGTTGCTCGAATGGACCATGCTTCCCGAAATGATTTTCCTGGCGCTGTTTTTGTTGCTTACCCCGATATTGTGGGTTTTCGACCTTGCACGGGGACGGACATGAGCGAAAACCGCGAGGTGCAGGCATGGTGGCGGGATCACCCGATGACCTATGGGGCCGTGCATGGCGAGACCAGCTATGTCGATGGTGCCTTCGAAATGGGCACACCGCAATTCTTCGAGAGGCTGGATCAGGAGTTCTATAGCTGGAACAAGCCGCTGCACGATCAACGCCCATTTGATCGGCTATTTCCCTATGAGCACTATGGCAAGGGTTCGAGTGTGCTGGAAATTGGCTGTGGCCTCGGCACGATGTCGATGAATTGGGCACGCAATGGCGTCGATATCACCGCAGTCGACCTGAACCCGACCAGCATCGAACAGACACGCAAGCGTTTCGAATTGCTGGGGCTTCCCGGGCGCATCGAACTAATGGATGCCCGCCATCTGGACCTGCCCGATGCACATTTCGATTATGTGTATAGCTGGGGGGTGCTGCATCATTCGGCGAATCTCGAAGCCTCTCTGCATGAAATGATGCGGGTCTTGAAACCTGGAGGGGGATTCGGCTTGATGCTGTATCACCGGCGTTCCATTCTGCATTGGTACAAGACGTTGTACACGGAAGGCTTGCTTCATTACGAGAACCGATTCCTGTCGCCGCTCGAAATGGCCAGTCGCTACGGTGATGGCGCGAGGGCCGAAGGCAATCCGCACACCTGGCCGGTAACGGTTGGCGAACTGAGAGATTTCTTTCATCCATATAGCCATGACGCCAAGGCACGCATCCTGGGGACGGATCTGGATACGGCATTCCACGCTTTGCTGCCCGGTCTCGGGCTCTTCTTGCCCCAGTGGGCGAAGAAGCCCTGGGCGCGCCGCTTTGGCTGGAGCGTCTGGTTCAGCGGTCATAAGGGCTAGGCCATGTGCGGTATTGTCGGGATCGTCGGTGTCCTGAGCGCCGCTGCCGGGCGCGAGAGGGTGGGCCGCATGAATCGGGCGATCGTCCATCGCGGCCCCGATGACGAAGGTATCTGGGCGGGTGACGGGATCGCCTTCGGGATGCGCCGCCTGTCGATCATCGACCTCTCCGGCGGCCACCAGCCAATCTGGACCGACGATGGTGTGGGCATCGTCTTCAATGGCGAAATCTACAACTACCGCAAACTGCGGGATGAATTGACGGCGTCGGGCTATTGCTTCCGTACCCATTCCGATACCGAGGTAATCCTCAATCTCTATCACCGTGATGGATTGGCCGCCATTGCGCGGTTGGAAGGGATGTTCGCGATATGTCTCTACGATTCGCGCAGCAACCGCATCTACCTGATACGGGATCGCCTCGGGGTCAAGCCGCTGTATTACGGCTCCCAGGGTGGCAATTTCTTCTTCGGAAGCGAGATCAAGGCCATTCTTGAGGGGATGGGGGAAAGGCCGCCAGTCAGTCGCGAAGCCCTGTTTCATTATTTGACCCTCAGATTCGTCCCGTCGCGCCAATCCATTTGGGAGGGGATCCATAAGCTGCCGCCGGGGCACATCCTTACCCTCGACCTTGCTGGCGATACGCACCGCGTTGAAAGCTATTGGCAGGTGCGATTCCATTCCGAGGCCGAGGACCCGGCGAGGGACTATAGCGCCGAATTCGAGGAACTGTTTTTGGGCGCCGTGGAGAAGCGGTTGCTCGCGGCCGATGTCCCCGTCGGTGTTCTGTTGAGCGGAGGTCTCGACTCGAGTGCGGTGGCGGCCGCAGCGGTCGAACTGGGGCACCGCGATTTCCATACCTTCTCCATCGCCTTCGATGAAGGCGGTGAATTCGACGAAACCGTCTACGCAAGGCAAACCGCCCGATATGTGGGCGCCAATCATCACGAAATACATATCGGCAGGGATGAGTTCATGAACTACCTGCCGGAATTCGTGCGCCAGACGGATGAACCGCTTGCGGACCTGGCTGGTATCCCGCTCTATTACGTGAGCCGGTTTGCTCGTGAGCACGTTAAGGTCGTTCTATCTGGCGAGGGTGCGGATGAGGTGCTGGCCGGATACACACTGGATCGCGTCGCAAGGATACTGGCTTGGATGAAGAGGTTGGATGCTGTCACGCCACGTCTGGTGCGCCGCATTGCGGGAGAGGTACTCGGCGCACGTCGTGGCGGTGCGATGCTGCGGGCTTGGAGCCATGGGGACTGGCGGAGTTGTCTTGCCGCACAGCCCTACCATGCCACGCTGCACTGGACGGATGCCGAGAAGCGTAAGTTGATGAAGACCGGCAGCGGCGAAGACAGCTTCGGCCCGACGGAAGACCTGATTCGTCATTGGTACAGTGAAGCAGTTCCAGGTGGCCACCCGATGGATGCATTGCAGCAGGTCTATTGCCGGGAATGGCTGGTCGAAGATTTGCTGATGAAGGCCGACAAGATGAGCATGGCCGCGTCCCTGGAGTTGCGGGTTCCGTTCCTCGATCATGCGCTGGTGGAATGGTCGGCCAAGCTCCCGCTCGCCTGGAAGGTCGGCGGTGACGGCGGCTACCAGTCAAAGCGGATCCTTCGCCAATTCGCGCTGAAGCGCCTGCCTGCCGAAATCGTGGCGCGTCCCAAACGGGGTTTCCCGGTGCCCGCCTACCGCTGGCTCGCCGGCCCGCTCAAGGACTGGGCGGCTGATTTTCTCGGGCCTCGCTGCCGGCTGTCCGACTATCTGGATCTCGCACACCTCACGCCCGTCCTTCGGGCTGCACACCAAGGCGACGTTGCTGCCGCGCATAAGGTCTGGCTGCTGATCGTCGCCGAACAATGGTTGCGGGAATGGCAATGAACCCGGTTTTCTTTACGTTCTTCTACCCCCCCTTGATGGCTCCACGTTCGATTCAGATCGCGCGCATGGTCAAGTATTCCCGGCACCCGATCCGGGTCATCTGCGCCCAGGCCGACAAGCTCTCGGACACCACACTCGAAGGCGCCTGGGGTCACAATCCAAAGCGGATCGATCGTATCCCGTGGGCCAAGCATGGCTGGTATCTGCCGTGGAACGCGCTGCTACATCCGCCTGTTCCGGATCACTACCGGCACTGGGCCATGACCACGGCACAGTCGGCGATAGAGCGGGGGTTCTTTCGCGATCATGATTTTCTCGTCACCTTCGGCCAGCCGATGTCAGACCACTTGGCTGGCCTGAAGATAAAGAAATCGACTGGTCTGCCCTGGCTGGCCCATTTCAGCGACCCCTGGTCCGACAGTCCCTATCGCGGACGATGGCCGCTGGTGTCCTCTCTCAATCGGCATGAGGAGCGGGCGGTGGTGGCGGCCGCAGATTGTGTCGTGTTTACTTCGGACGAAACCCTCGATCTCGTGATGGCCAAATACCCTGGGACATGGCGCACAAAGGCACGCGTATTGCCTCATGCCTTCGATCCATCGCTTTACAGAGATGCTTGCGAGCGCAAGGACCGATTCTTGATCAGGCATCTGGGTGCATTGCGGAAGCCGCGGACTGCGGATGCCCTGCTCAGGGGCTTGCAGCACCTCGCGATTACGCGGCCGGACATCGCGGCGCGGATACAAGTCGAACTCGTCGGCCGGGTCGAAAGCGATATGAATCTGGAGCGGGTGCGTACCGAACTCCCGGATGGGGTTTTCAAGGTGACGAGGTCGGTTGATTACCTGACGTCCCTTACGATGATGTCCGAGTCTGATCTGCTGCTGGTTCTTGACGCGCCGTTCGATAGCAGCGTTTTTCTACCCAGTAAGCTGATCGACTACATCGGTGCCGGTCGTCCCATTCTGGCGGTCACACCGCAAGGGACGTCGGGTGAACTGGTTGCCCAGCTGGGGGGGTGGACTGTGGATCCCCTCGACCCGGCGGCTATAGCCAGAAAACTGGTGGAAGCCGTGGAGGCTTCCACCAATCTGGATCGTGCGGCAACCTGGGGAACGCCATCGGTCAGGAATCGCTACGAAGCGACAAGCGTCGTTGCCGCCTTCGACGACATGATCGAGGAGTTCGCGAGGACGATCACCTGATGTGCGGAATCGCGGGATTCATTGGCGCATCCGGGCACCCGCGTGATGCCGCCACGCGGATGGCGCTGGCGCTAACGCATCGCGGCCCGGACGATAGCGACAGCTGGGTCGATGGCGATCTTGCCCTTGCTCACAGACGCCTGTCGATCCTGGACCTTTCCACCGCCGCCCGCCAGCCGATGCACTCCGCTTGCGGGCGCTACGTGGTCGTCTTCAATGGCGAAATCTACAACTGGCAGGACTTGCGCAGTGACTTGGAACGGGCAGGGCAGGCGCCAGCCTGGCGCGGCCATTCCGACACGGAAGTGTTGCTTGCCGCCTTCGCCGCCTGGGGCGTGGAGACAACGCTCGCCCGGACACGCGGCATGTTCGCGCTGGCCCTGTGGGATCGCGAGACGCGCTCGCTCGTCCTGGCGCGTGATCGGATCGGCGAAAAACCACTCTATTACGGCAACGTGGGCGGATGTTTCGCTTTCGCCTCGGAACTGAAGGCCTTGCGCGAATTGCCGACCGCGCGTTTCCAGACCGATCCGGGCGCGCTGGCGCTGATGCTGCGCTACGGTTATGTGCCCGCGCCGTATTCGATTTATCGGGGCATTTTCAAACTGCCGCCGGGGTGCCTCCTGCGGGTCGCGGCGGACGGCGCTTTCGAAGCGCCCGAACCGTGGTGGCGCCTCGAAGAGGTGGTGCGGAACGGCGTTGCAACAGAACTCGCCCTGAGCGATGCTGCGGCGGTGGATGCTCTCGAAACGCTGCTCGGGGCCGCGGTAGGCGAGCAGATGGTCGCGGACGTGCCGCTTGGGGCGTTGCTCTCCGGCGGCCTGGATTCGTCGACTGTGGTCGCCCTGATGCAGGCGCAAAGCGCTCGTCCGGTGCGTACTTTCACGATCGGCTTTGCCGAAGGCGAATACGACGAGGCGAAGCATGCCAAGGCGGTCGCACGCCATCTCGGCACCGAACACACCGAGTTGCATGTCACGCCGCAACAGGCGCGGGAGATCATTCCGCACCTGCCGGACATCTACGACGAACCCTTCGCCGATGCCTCGCAGATTCCCACTGCGCTGGTGTGTGCCTTGACGCGGCGGCATGTCAAGGTCTGTCTGTCCGGGGATGCGGGCGATGAACTGTTCTCGGGCTACAACCGCTATTTCCTGGCAACTTCGCTGTGGCGGCGGCTCGGTCGCCTGCCGCCCGGAGTGCGTCGGGTACTTGCCGGCGGCCTTTCGACCTTGTCCGCCACGGCATGGAACAGCATCTTCGGCACGTTGAGCCCCTTGCTCCCTTCCCACCTGCGGCTCAGCAATCCAGGCGACAAGTTGCACAAGCTCGCCGAGGTGATGGGGGCGTGCTCGCAGGAGTCGCTTTACCGCGACTTGGTCAGCCAATGGCGGGGACCGCTACCGCTGCTCGACGCCAACGAGCCGCCGACACTGGTCGCCGACACTGACCGCTGGCCGGCCGCGCCCAACTTCGCCGGGCGCATGATGGCCGTCGATACGTTGACCTATCTGCCGGACGACATTCTGGTCAAGGTCGATCGGGCGGCGATGGCCGCCAGTCTCGAGACGCGGGTGCCATTTCTCGACGAACGGGTGATCGCCTTCGCCTGGCGCCTGCCCTTCCACCAGAAGGCGCGTGACGGCCAGGGCAAGTGGCTGCTGCGCCAGTTGCTCTACCGCCATGTGCCGAGAGAACTGGTCGAGCGGCCGAAGCAGGGTTTCGGCGTGCCGATCGAACACTGGCTGCGCGGGCCCTTGCGCGAATGGGCGGAGGACTTGCTTTCGCCGACAGCGCTCGCAGCCGACGGCCTGCTAGATCCGGCGCCGATTCGGGCGATGTGGCAACGGCACCTGTCGGGGCAAAACGTGCAGTATGCGTTGTGGACCGTGCTGATGTACCAAGCATGGAGAGCACGATGGGGCTGAGAGTTCTACAGGTATGCGAGAGTTTCGGCGGCGGCAATTACTCGTCGGTGACACAGATCTGCAACGGCCTGGCCGGGCGTGGCCACGAAGTTCATCTGGCATTCTCGCGCCGCGCCGAGACGCCGACCGACTTTGCCGCCAATCTGCATCCCGGCGTGGTGCTGCACGAGATATTCATGACCCGCAACATCGCCCCGGTAACTGATGCACGGGCGCTGTTCGCCTTGCTGGCACTGTTGCTCCGGGTCGATCCGCAGGTGATCCACCTGCATTCGAGCAAGGCCGGTTTCCTCGGCCGCGTCGCCGCTTTTCTCGGTGGGCGCGGGCGCACGGTGTTCTATTCACCACGCGGCCTTTCTTTTCTCCAGATGGATGCCTCGGTCAACAAGCGCCGCCTGTTCCGCTGGCTGGAATGGGGGGCGGCCCGGCTGGGCGGTACTCTGGTCGCCTGCTCGCAGGGCGAACTCGATCAGGTACGCAACAGGCTTGCCCCGCGTTCGGCCCTGCTGATCGAGAATGCCGTTCCCGTGGCGATGGTGCCGCCCCGGCGGCCCCGTAAGGACGGCAAGGTGCGCATCGGCACGGCCGGGCGCATCTCGACGGCACGCAACCCGACGCTGTTCGCCGCTTTGGCCAAGCGGCTGGGCCGGGATGGTGTCGAATTCGTCTGGGTCGGCGGTGGCGATGATGCCGATCGTGCGCGCCTCGAACGCAACGGTGTGCGCGTCAGTGGCTGGCTATCCCGCCAGGAGGCGCTGGCCCGTGTCTCCGAACTCGATATCTATATCCAGACTTCGCTCTGGGAGGGGATGCCGATCGCGGTCATCGAGGCGCAAGTGGCAGGAATACCCGCAGTGGTTACCAACGTGCTCGGCAATCGAGACATCGTGGTCGCGGGCGAAACAGGCTATGTCTGCCGAGACGCGGACGAAATGGCCACCCGACTGGAAGAATTGGTCGCCGATCCGGCTCGGCGGATGGAACTCGGGTGCCGGGCACGTGAGCTTGCGCTGCTGCGCTTCGATGCCGAGCGCCTGCTGAATGAGTTGACGGCGGCCTACTTGGCCGCAGTGCAGCGGCTTGCAGTGGAGAGAGGTTGATGGTGCGCCGAGGGATGGCCCAGCAACACGCCGGGATTTTTGAGATCGCCTATCGCCTGTTGGACTTTGCGATGATCGCTGTCACTGCCTGGGCAGCTCACTGGCTCTACCTTGGTACACCATCGCCGCATGCGCTCTACCTGGCTGTGATCGGATTTGGACTGGTCCTGGCGGCGTGGCTGTTTCCTGCTTTCGATGTCTACGTCCCGTGGCGCGGTGCATCGACCTTCGAGGAAGTGAGGCGTATCTCGCTGGCGTGGGCCGTCGTCATGTCCCTCCTGCTGATCTTCTTTTTCGCTACACAGAGCGGCGCCGAGTTTTCGCGTGTGTGGATAGGTCTTTGGTCAGGTTCAGCGTGGTTGTGCCTCATCCTCAATCGTATGCTGCTGCGTGCCGGTTTACGCTGGGCGCGCCGGAGAGGCTACAACCTGCGGCGGATCGTGATCGTGGGTTCCACGGAACTCGGTGCCGAAATTGCGCAACGGATCGCGATGGCGCCTTGGGCGGGGCTGCGTGTCGAAGGGTTCTTCACCGACGAGGTGGAAAATCTTGCAATCGAACGCAGCCGGGTGCTCGGAACCCTGCACGATTTGCCGGGCCATGTGGGACAGGACTGTGTCGATCAAGTGTGGATCGCGATGGCCTTGAAGGACGAGGATCGGGTTCGGGAGATTCTTTATGGATTGCGCCATTCCACCGTGGACATCAAGTTCGTGCCTGACATGTTCGGTTTTCGCTTGATCAACCATTCAACCTCCGAATTCGCAGGTCTGCCGATACTGAATCTGTCGGCTTCGCCCATGCGGGGAACCAACCGCTTGGTCAAAGCGATCGAGGACAAGTTGCTCGCCAGCCTCATTCTGCTGTTTATCAGCCCGCTGCTGCTGCTGCTAGCGATCAGCGTCAAGTTCGGTTCACCGGGGCCGGTGTTCTATCGCCAGGAGAGGGTGGGTTGGAACGGCAGGCCGTTCATGATGCTCAAGTTCCGCTCCATGCCGGTGAACGTCGAGGCCGGCAGTGGCCCGGTCTGGGCCAGGGCCAACGAAAACCGGGCCACACCCTTCGGCGCCTTCCTCCGCCGCACCAGCCTTGACGAACTGCCGCAGTTCCTCAACGTGCTCAAGGGCGACATGTCCATCGTCGGGCCGCGACCGGAACGGCCGGTGTTTGTCGAGAAATTCAAGGACGAGATACCCGGCTACATGAAGAAACACCTGGTCAAGGCGGGTATCACCGGCTGGGCCCAAGTCAACGGCTGGCGTGGAGATACCGATCTGGCCAAGCGGATCGAGTACGACCTCTATTACATCGAACACTGGTCGCTGTGGTTCGACCTCGGCATCATTTTTCAGACCCTATTCAGGGGCTTCGTTCACAAGAACGCTTATTGATTGTGGGCGCGTGGCCCCCGGTGGCGATCATTCAAGGTAACTCGTCATGGCTCTTAATGAGCCGCCCCGCCCTATGAAACAACTGCCTACGCAGGGCTTCGATGCCGGCTGTTTCACAGTAACCAGTCTGCGCGGTCTTATGCGCGGGTTCGGTTGACCGCCGTGTTGGGCGTCTCTGCGCTAACGACAAGACGGCGACCATAGATAGATTGTGCTGAACCGGCAAACGACCAGAAAATTCGCTCTTCTTCAGTGAGTGACTTGGCGCGCTTGTGGCGGCAGTAAAGTGCTTGAGGGAGACCAAGAAGTCTTTCGTAAAACCGCTTTGGCTTCGGTTCATTAATGTCATGCAGGCTGATGTTCTCGAAACCGTTGAGGCGGAGGAAGAGATACAGATGAGCGAAAGACCAGGGCATGATGTGCATATGGGAGCCTCGCTCGATTCGGCCAACGAGGCAGGGGAAACTCGGAAAAAATCCTCGAAGGAGAAATTGAAGCCGGGCCTCAGGAAACCACGTATTTGGTGTGGTAACGATCAGTCGCCCGCTCGGCACCAGATGTGCATGTGCCGTTTTTAAAAAGAGGTCGGGATTGCCAAAGTGCTCAATGCCTTCGCAACACACAATGGCTTCGTAAAATCCCAAGTCGTTGGGAAGACCCATGTCGAGATCGACATTGCGAAACAAACCATATCCCGCTGGGGGGGGGCGAATAAATCGAGGCCATCTATTCTCGTTTCAAAACCGAGAAGACTCTTTAGCCATCCACTACCAGACGGCGCATCAAGAATGGTGGCAGGGCGCAGGTGATCGAGGATGGCGGCAACGACAGGTTGATAGGGTTTCAAAGGTTTTCCTCCCTGCGATTAGTAATGAGATCGAGACGTCCAATAAGGTGTTGTAGGAGTGGAGTCTGCGGCAATTGTGACGCTTCCATTTCGTTGGAATATTGATCGCAGCAGGGCGGCCGCTCCTACAGTTCCTTCGTCCGGTGCTCGCCGTAGCCGAGCAGGATGCCAGTGAAACTCCAGAACACCAGCGCATCGGTGCGCCAGAACAGCTCATCGGTCAGGTTCTTGCTGAAGAAGGCGAGCACCAGAGAGAGACCTGTGACACCCACCAGGAACAGCGTTTCGTCGGGGCTGCGGGTGTAGCGCCAGAATCGCGCGGCGATGGCGCCGAACAACCAGAACAGGACGATGATGCCCGGTATTCCGAGTTGTGCGCCGTAGTCGAGCACCAGGTTGTGGGCGTGGGCGAAATACAGATTCGGCCATTCCTTGGGCTTCTCGTAGACCCAGTGCGGCAGATCGCGGCCGAAGCCGACCCCGGTCCACGGTCGCTCCTTGATCCGTTCCACCCAGAACGCCCACATATAGAGCCGCTCACTCTGCGTGAATGTGCCCACCAGATGCTGAGATACCGATGCATCGCGATCGCGTGCCGTGTGGGTGTAATCGACCGGCTTCTGGTTCGCGGTCAGGACGAACAGCCCGCCACAGAGCACGATGCCGGCAATCAGGGGGATGAGAGACTGTCGCAGCCGAGCCCTCTCATGTCGCCAACGCCAGACATACAGGGCAGTGACAACCACGAGCACGCCCGTCAGAGATAGCCAGAACATGCGGTTCCCGAGCAGGTAGGCGACCCACAGATAAACAGCGACGAGCACGAGCCCCGCCGCACGCAGACGACGGCCGACAATAGTGAACCACAGGGCCAGGAGGGAAGCGACGGTCACTAGATAGGTGCTGTAGCTGGCGTAACCATGAACGACATTCCAGGGTTCAGGCTGGCCGTAATATTTCCAGTAGTCGTAAAGACCGATAAACATCGTCGTCGCCAGCGCGGCGACGGCGATGTGTATCCACAAATGCAATTCCCGGCGCCCCCGGGTGAGAACGAAGAAGCTGAAAAACGCTGCCATGCCGAACACGACTTCCTTCTTGAACTCTGCCCAGGAAAACTCGGGCATCTCCGACCAGACCAGCGACAACAGCGCCAGTGAGGCCCAGGCGAACAGGGGCCAACGGATCGGCACCCGCGGCATGCCGTATTTGCGCAGCGCCACCACAGCCGTGACCAGCGCGGCGAACAGAAAGATCATGCGCGGCGCCATCGTGTGGTTGGTCGGCAGGATGAACAGGAACAGCGCCGCTGCCAGCAGGAAGCGCAATGGCGTGTCCGCCTGCTGGGGAGCTTCTCTCGTGCTCATGCAATTGCCTGCCTGGAGACGGCGGGCATGAAGAGGTAGTTGCACAGGCCCAGGCGGGCCACTTCGCCGCTGCGCTCGCGGTAATCCTGCCAGCCGATTTCGACCAGGCCACCAGGGACGAAGGCGCCGATGATGTCGTAGCCGAGGCCGACCAGGAGATCGGCCTGGGCCCGGCGTTCGTCGTCGCTCTCGTGGCCGGATTCCAGGATCATGGGCGGCTGGAAGCGGGCCAGGGTGGCGCGGGCGCCTTCGAGGACTTCCAGTTCATGCCCCTCGACGTCGATCTTGATGAAGTCGATGCGATTGATGTCCGGGCGTCCTTCCAGCAGGGAGTCGAGGCGACGTGTCGGCACCGTGGTCATGGAGAAGTCTCCTTCCATGCGGCCCAGGCGGGAGCCGCCGCTGTTGCCCTGTTCCACCGAGAACTCCGCCGTGCCATCCGCCGCGCTCAAGGCTAGATTGTGGACCTCCACCCAGTCATGGCGGTTGATCCGCGCGGTTTTGGCGACCGTCTCCGCCAGATAGGGCACAGGTTCGAAGGCGAGCACGCGGCCAACTGGGCCAACCCTGAGGGCCATCGCCAGGGTCCAGTCACCTACGTTGGCGCCGATGTCGAGCACGCAGTCGCCGGGACGGCAGAGGAGATCGACCTGGACATTGTCCGAGTCCGGCTTCATCAGGCGATAGCCGGCGGTGACGTCAACGTGCGCGGGCACATAGGCGAGGCGGCCGTCGCCGCGCTGGATGTAACCGCCGGGCCAGGTATCCAGTGCCTGGTGGCGGATCACGTTGCGGAAATAGGCGAGGCGGATGCGCCAGGGCTGCTTCTCGCCCCGGCCGGCGCGGTAGCGGCGCAGGGTGAACAAATTGCGGAACAGTTTGGCGAGGGTAGAGGACATGGAGGTGGGCTGAAGAGGAGGAAGGGTTGTCTGGAGCGGATGCGAGGCAGGCTGGAAGCCTGCGCTACAAACTCATGGTTGTCGGTCGCACCATGTTCGCATCCATTCGGCGGTTTGCGTCAGGCCGTGGGCGAAGTCGGTGCGGGCGGTCCAGCCCAGTTCGAGCTTGGCCAGAGCGCAGTCGAGGATGTTTACCGGAACATCGACCGGCCGCCCCGGTTTGAATCGCTTCTCCAGGTGGCGGTCGAGCAGGGTTTCGATCGCGGCGATCACGTCGTTGAGGCTCATCCCGGTACCGCCGCCGATATTGAACACCCGTTCCGCGCCCTGGTGGCGCATGGCGGCGACCACCGCTTCGGCGGCGTCGTCGACATAGACGTAGTCCCGTACCACCTGGCCGTCACCCCAGATCTCCAGGGGTTCGCCGCGCAAGGCTTCGGCCAGGAAGGCGGCGACCACGCCCTGTTTTTTGGCCGTGGTCTGGTAGGGGCCGTAGAGGTTGGAGATGCGCAGCACCCGGTAATCGAGCCCGCGCAGACGGGAATAAACCTCCAGATATTTCTCGATCGCCAGCTTGGCCACACCGTAGGCGGTGATGGGCTGGGTCGGTGCCGATTCCGGGATCGGCACATGGCCGGGAATGCCGTAGACGGTGCCGCCCGAGGAGACGAAAACCACGCGCTTGATCCCGGCGGCCACACAGTGGTCGAACAGGCGCAGGGAGGCAATCACATTGGCCTGGGCATCGGCGGTGATGTCGAGGTCGCTACCGGGCGCCGAACTGCTGGCGAGATGAATGACGGTGTCGCAGCCGGCGAGCACTTCAGCCAGGGGGGCGTCAGCCATGTCGCCGGCCATCCAGGGGAGGCCGGAAAGCGCCTCGGGAAAGGATTGGTGCAGGCCGAAGCAGCGCAAGTCCGCGACTTGGGGTGCTAGATGGCGGGCCAGATTGGTGCCGAAAAAACCGCCCGCGCCGATCAGGGCGACCCGGAAGGGCAGGGGAAGGGTGGTCGATTCATCGTTCATGGTTCAGTGCTCCACCGCCGCGCGGTATAGGACAGTCAGTTGCTTGGTCAGTGTGGTCACGCTGTAGTCGGCATGTACACGTGTCCGGCCTGCCGCCGCCATGTCGGCGGCGGTGCGGGGATCGTCGAGCAGTTTGCCCAGGGCGGCCGCCAGTGCATCGGCGTCGTGCGCTGGCACCAGGCGGCCATAACGGTTGTCGCCCAGGACATCGCGGGCACCGCCTACCTCGGTCGCCACCACCGGCAGGCCGGACGCCATCGCTTCCAGCATGGCCAGTGACAGGCCTTCCCAGAGCGAAGGCATGGTGAACAGGTCGATCGCCCGGTAGACCTCGGCCAGACTCGCGATGTTGCCTGGGAAGCGGCAGGCCTCGGCGATGCCCAGACGTTCGGCGGATTCCTTGATCTGCGGCAACAGACGGCCGTCGCCTACCAGGAGCAACTTGAGCTTGTTGCCATCGGGGCGCCGGCGCAGTTTGGCGAAGGCTTCGAGCAGGAATACCTGGCCTTTTTGTTCTTCCACCCGCCCTACGGTGCCGATCACGACGTCCGTGGTGGAGAAGCCGAAGTGCTGTTTCGCCTCGGCCACGCTGAGCGCCGTTTCTACTCGCGACAGATCAATGCTGTTGGGCAGGCGTACCACCTTGGCTTTGGGCAGGTGATCCACCTCCAGGAGATCGCGTTCCACATCCTCCGAGCCGGCGGTGACGACGAATGTCTTGCCGGCCAACCAGCGGTTGATGAGGTGGCGATACCACTTCCGCTTCTTGTAGGTGTTATGCACGCTGGCAATGGCCGGGATGCCTTCCCGGCGCGCGGCGAGGCGGCCGTACAGGTTGGCGTGGTAGAGGTGGGTGTGGACCAGGTCGATGCGCTGCTCGCGCATGATTCGGCGCAACGCGGGCACCACTTGGCGGTCATGGCCTCCACGCTGCATCAGGCCCAGGGAAATAACGGGAATGCCTAGAGCCTCCACCTCGTCAGCCAGTTCGCCGCGGTCCTGGATGCAGCAGACGATGGACTCGAATCGTTCGGAATCCAGATTGCGCAGGATGCCCAAAAGCAGGCGCTCGGCGCCGCCGATGGGCAGGCGGGTGATGAGGTGGAGGAGGCGGGTTCTTTTCATCGAAAGCTCAATTCAAGGCCGCTCACCGGGGCGTGGTCTTGTGCCTGCATCAGAGCACCCCTTTCAATTCCGCGTAGCGATGGACGTTTGCGTACAGCCTTTTGAGTTGTGCATATCCGTGTAGCGCCAAGGCGATGTTTTCCAGTCTTTCTTCGATGTCAGAAGGGTATTCATGAGCGATGGCATTGCGTATTTCTCTGAGGTGGTCCCATTCGTCGGCCGAGTCGATAATTTCTAATTTTTCAAGCAGATGCAAAATGTCGAGCATCGGCATGTTTTCGCTGTTGATTTCGCGTAACGAGAAAAGCAATTTACGAAACAGGCTGGCGCCGAATTTATCTTGTATCTTGATGTAGTTAAATAGAAAGCTGTTGACAATTCTCTGGTTGGAGTAGTCGCCAAGCCAGGCCGTGCTCAGTGTCTGGTCTTTCAGAAGCGCGTAGTCCTGATCGCAACTTCTGAATAGTTGATCCAATGCCTGGAAGATGGGGTTCAATGCTGTTGACATAGCAATAACCCTTCGGCCTTGGCAATCTCGTCAATGGGTCTCCGGGTGCCGCGATCGACGACCAGGTCGATGCGCTGTTTACCGATACGCTGCTTGACCCGTGCCAGGAATTCGATGCGCTTTTCACCGAGTTGGACTTTGTCGTCCGCCACCACGTACAAATCGATGTCGCCCCCTTTTCGGGAGTCATCGACGCGACTTCCAAAAAGATAAAGCTCGCCCTTGTCGAAGACCTGGAGGAAGGTTTCTTTAATAGCGTTCGTGTCTTCTGAACTCAATCTCATGGGACACTCCATGTTTTGGATTTACTTGATTGGCTGCATTGTTCAGCCGCGTGGATACTGCGCTTATTAACGAAGTAATCGGCCTGGGCCGAAAGGCGTGTCGAAGAAACGATCGGTGCTGCCGGCGATCCTCGTTTGGTTGAATCAATAGGTTACGTTGTGTTTCTTGAGAGGTCTTTCCGGTTAGCGGCCAGAATGTCCGGATAGACGACATGGCATGGAATAAATGATAAATATGCCGCTCGCATTCGCGCCATGCTTCCTGTAACCGCAAAGAGGGAATGTCGTCAATCATAACGGGATGCCTGTTTGTCGGGCAATTGCAAAAATAGGGGGGGGTAAATTGACGTGTTGGGTAATCTATCAGTAAATCTATTTTCTGTTCCCCCAGTTTTGTTTTTACTTTCGTCAGAAAGGCCAGTTCCGCCCGCACAATCACGTCAACGTCAGGCTGCTGTGTTTCAATCAGCAAATCAATGTCCCCGCCCCGTTTGTCATCATCGACCCGTGAGCCAAACAGCCACACGCCAACTGCGCCACCAAAGGCTTCGGTGGCAGCAGTACGAATGGCGGCTTGCTGGTCGGGAGTGAGCCTCATCATCTCACCCGCTTCAAATACCCGTCTGGTGCGACACTGATCAGCAGCTTGTGGTCCATCTGCTTGTCGATTTCGAACTCGGGGTGGTTTTTCAGGTATTCCCAGACTGCGGTCTTGGGGTTGTCGCCCGGACCCCAGGGGCGGTCGGGAAACATGTCGGCGGGCATGTCTTCGATCACCGTGTCGAAGGCGACGCAGTAGGAACCGACCGAGGTGAGCGGGGCATAGGCCTCCAGCTCAGCCAGCACGTGCGCGTGGGTATGGTTGCTGTCCAGCGAGACCAGCACCCTTTGTTTGCCCTGGGCCCTGGCCCTGACCTGATCGACGATCTCCGGGGCGATGCTGGAACCCTGGATCATGTCGATGCGGCGGCTCATGGGATGCGCCTCGATGGCCGCGCGGTTGTGGGCGCGGATGTCGATGTCGATGCCCAGCACCCGTGCGTCCGCGGGGCCGCCGCAGGCCGCGTTCAATTCCAGCATGGACGCCATGAAGATCAGGGAGCCGCCGTGGGCGATGCCGGTTTCGATGATGAGGTCCGGCTGTACCCGCCAGATAATTTCTTGCATGGCGACCATGTCCTGCGGGTATTGGATGATCGGGCGACCGAGCCACTCGAAGTGGTAGGAGTATTTCAGGCGGTTGGCATCATCCATCCAGGCACGGGTCTTCGCCATCGCTTCCACGTCTTCGCCCTGAGCGGCGATTTCCGCGACGCATTCGTGTTTGAACTGTTTGTATTCCTCGGACATTTTCTTACTCCTGTTGATGGGTTTTGATCGGGCGGGCCGGGTTGCCGACCACGGTGGTGCCGGCGGGGACGTCGCGGGTGACCACCGCCCCGGCGCCGATGGCGGCATCGTCACCGATGGACAGGCGCGGCAGCACGACCGCGCCGGCGCCGATGAATACGTTGTCACCCAGCGTGACGCAGCCGCACAGGGTAGCGCCGGGCGCCAGATGCACGCCGTCGCCGAGGATGCATTCGTGGTCGACGGACGCCCGGTGGTTGACGATGCAGGCCTCGCCCAGACGGGCATCTGCGGCGACGTTGGCCAGGGCCAGCACCTGGGTGCCGGCGCCGAGGCGGGCGTTGCCGCTGACCACGGCGGCGTGATGAATCAAGCTGGGCACACTCAGGCCGCGTGTCCGGAACAACTGCTGGATGGCGAGTCGATCACGACCGTGCTGCCCGCCGATCGCGGCCAGGCCGGCCACGCCTTGCAGATCGCCATAGGCATCGGCCCAACGCCGGAAACCCGCTTCGCCGAGGTGGATCGGCACGCCGGGCAGGGCGGAGGCCACCTCGCGGTTGTCGAACAGGGCCAGCACCATGCCGGCCCGCAAGGCGATGATTTCCGCCAGCACCTTGGCATGGCCGGCGCTGCCCCAGAGCACGAATCGGGTGGAATCAGGCATGCGGCAGCAAGTCCTTGATGACGGCGACGACGCGGTCCACGTCCTCGCCACTCATGTCGTGGTAGCTCGGCAGGTTGATAGCCCGGTTCGGCAGATCCCAGGCATGTCGGTTTTCCGGGTGCGGGGTGAACATGGGCAGGCCGGAGAGCGGATAAAAGAACACGCGGGCGTCGATGTTCGCGGCGGCGAAGGCGGCCTGCAGGCGTTCGCGGCTGATGTCGGTCTCCGGCGCGAACACCACGGTGGGCATCCAGGCACCGATCTGTGTCCCCTCCGGCTCCGGGTTCAGTGCGATGCCGGGCAGGCCGGCCAGTTGTTCCCGATAGGCGGCGAAGATTGCCCGTTTGCGGGCGATGAGTTCCCCGATGCGTTCCATCTGGGCGCAGCCGATGGCGGCCTGGACGTTGGACATCTTGTATTTAAAGCCCACCCTGTCCGGCCAGAACTGTTTGCTCTGGCTGCGGGCGCGGCCGTGGTTGCTCAGGGTCAGCACCCGCTCGTGGAGGTCGGCATCGTCGGTCACGAAGATGCCGCCCTCGCCGGTGGTCAGGGTCTTGGTGCCGTGGAAGGAGAAGGCGCCGAAACGGCCGATGGAACCGGCGCGGCGGCCGTGGTAGATGGAGCCGATGGCTTCGGCCGCATCCTCGATCACCGCAATGCCATGTTGCTCGCCGATGTCCAGCAGGCGGTCCATGTCGCACAGGTTGCCGTAGAGATGCACGGCGAGGATGGCCTTCGTGCGCGGGGTGATGGCCGCCGCCGCCGCATCCGGGTCGATGCACCAGCTATCCGGCCGGATGTCGACGAATACCGGTGTCGCGCCCAGGTAGGTGATGGGCGCGGCGCTGGCGATCCAGTCGGTGTCGGCGAGGATTACCTCGTCGCCGGGGCCGACACCCAGAGCGGCCAGGCCCATGTGCAGGGCGCCGGTGCAACTGGAGGTGGCGATGGCGAATTTCACCCCCAGGTGTTCGCGGAACAGGGCCTCGAAGCGGTGGATATAGTCGTAGCAGTGCTCGCCCCAGCCGTTGCGGGCGGCGTCGGTGGCATAACCAACTTCCAGCTCGGTGATGGAGGGTTTGGTGTAGTGGATGCGGGTGGTCATGACACTTCCGGTTGCGGCACGGTGACGACGAAGACTCCATTCCATTCGCGGATAGTGGCGATTCGGGTCTGCATGAGAGCAGTGGGGTTCCGCGTGGCTGTGTGTCGACCGGTCAGATCTGTGTTGTCGATCTTCATGGTGAAGTGGACTCGGAAAACGCGTTGACGACGAATCCAGGCATGGCCCTGACGAGTTGGCCATCGTTGGTCCAGAACTCGGCACATTCGTGCTGGAGGGCGACGGCAAGATGCAGGGCATCCTGTGTCTTGATGCGATGTTTGGCCCGTAGCCACATGGCTTGGTCGAAGGTGGTGTCGCTCATGCTCAACCATTCCTGATCGTGGAGGAAATACTCGTAGTTATCGATGAGCCGTCGATCTCCGTCCATCGATGGTTTGACCAGCGCTTCCAGACGTACCAGGGGCGAGACGCAAAACAAACAGTCCAGGTTGTCGGCCATGCGTTTGTACATGGCTTCACTGAAGCTGGGTACGTCTTCCAGCAGGTAGATGACGCAGCAGGTGTCGAGATAAACGCGCCGGGTCATGAAAGCCCGTCCCGATCCTCGCGTAGTTCTCTGATCCGGGCTTCGACTTCGGCAGCGGATGCAGGGGGACGGTAGTTGAAACGGGGCTGGGCGAGCAGTTCCAGAGCACGCCTGGCGCTGCCTCGTGGCAGTTCTGACGTGGCGACCGGCATTGTCTGGGCATCGTCCTGGGTAAGCGGCCAAAGGATGATTTCCACCCGTCGATGCTGTACCTCGGGCGGCACGGGATAGAGCGCGGGCATATCGCTGACGATCTGGCGTATCGGTTGCATGGCGTGTCTCTCGCTAGGGTTGCCGGGATTATGACGCCGTCCACAAGGTCGGCACCGCCGTGACGAACCGCCCGCCCCATTCCCGGACGTAGGCGAGCTGTTCCATCACTTCCGGCTTCAGGTTCCACGGCAGGATGACGACGTAGTCGGGCTTGTCGGCGCGCAACCGCGCTTCCTCGACGATGGGGATGCGGCTTCCGGGCATGAACTTGCCCTGTTTGGCCGGGTTGCGATCCACCACGAAGGAGATCAGGTCGGGGCGCACACCGGCGTAGTTCATCAGGGTGTTGCCCTTGGCCGCCGCGCCATAGGCCGCGACCGTTTTGCCCTGGCGTTTCGCTTCCAGGAGAAACAGCAGGAAGTCGTCTTTGACCCGTTCGGTTTTCGCCTGGAACCCGGCGTAGCTGCCGGCATCAGTCATGCCGGCGTCATTTTCCCGGTCAAGAAGTGCCGCCACCCGTGCATCGCGCGGCTGCCGGCCCGTGTCGGCGCGCTGCGCGTAGACGCGCAGGCTGCCGCCGTGGGTGGGTAGTTCCTCCACGTCGAACACGGTGAGGCCGTTGGCCGCGAAGATGCGTTCCACCGCAGTGAGCGAGAGGTAGGAAAAATGTTCGTGGTAGATGGTATCGAACTGGTTTTCCGCGAGCAGGTGCAACAGATGGGGAAATTCGAAGGTGGCCACCCCTTGCGGCTTGAGCAGGTGGGCGAAGCCGGCGACGAAATCGTTGATGTCCGGCACATGGGCGAGCACGTTGTTGGCGGTGGTCAGATCGGCCAGTTTGCCCTGGGCGACAAGCGCCTTGGCCAGGCGCACGCCGAAGAAATCCTGCACGATGGAGATGCCCTTGGCGCGGGCGGCGGCGGCGGTGCTCGCAGTGGGCTCTATCCCGGTGCAGGGGATGTCGCGTGCCTGGACGTACTGCAACAGGTAGCCGTCGTTGGCGGCGATTTCCACGACATGGCTGTCGGTGTCGAGGCCGAAGCGCGTCACCATGTCCATCACATAGCGTTCGCTATGGGCCAGCCAACTGCTGGAAAAGCCGCTGAAATAGGCGTAGTCGGCGTCGAATAATTCGTGCGCCTGGGAGAAGTCCTCGGTTTGCGCCAGCCAGCAGTGTTCGCAGACCAGCACGCGCAGGGGAAACCATTTCTCCGGCGCGTGCAGGGTCTGTTCGGTGAGGTAGGCGTTGGAGGGGGGCGCGCTGCCCAGGTCAACCAGGGGCAGTTTCAGTTCCGATCCGCAGTGGCGACATTTCATATGGGTAGTCCGAGAAAGTTTTCGGCCAGAAGAGGATGTGTGGCATCCCGAGCGGATAGATTTTGTACTGGTAGCGGCCAAGTGATTGCCAATCGTGAGTCTTGAGCATTCAAAGCGCCTTCCGCTTCCGCCCGGTACGCGGTGGTATGGAAATAGAGCATCTCGCAGTCGTCGGTCAGAGTCTGAAAGCCGTGGGCGAAGCCTTCAGGAATGAATAGGGTGCGGTAGTTATCGGCGCTGAGCGTTTCGCCATGCCAGCGCAGGAAGGTGGGTGAGTCGCGGCGCAGATCTACAGCGACATCGAACACCTCGCCACGTAGGCAACTGACGAACTTGATTTCGGCGTGGGGAGGGTACTGGAAATGCAGTCCGCGCACGGTGCCTCGGGCGGTAGTGTGGGTGTGGTTGATCTGGACAATGCGTCGGCCGGCCAGAAGCGGTTCGAGTTCCTCGGCGCAGAACATCCGCTCAAGGTAGCCGCGACTGTCGCCCAGCGGCTTGCGTTGCAAGACCAGCAAGCCGGCAAGGGCGGTGGTGTGAAGGTCGAAACGGGTGCTCATACCGACAACGTTTCATCACGACGCAGGCTAGACCCCCGATCTGAGTCGAGGGCAGGCGCCCGCGCTACAGGTGCTTCGTAGGCGCGGATCTGCGCCAGGCTCACGGCGGCCATGTCCTCACCCCCGCGCCAAGCCTGGTGCCATTCCAGAGTTTTTCCGAGGGCGGTTTCCAGGTCCCAGCGTGGGTGCCAGCTCAGCTTCGCCTTGGCCTTGGAACTGTCCAGCGCGAGGGTGTTGGCCTCGTGCAACTGAGGCGCGCTGTCGCACGCCCAGTCGGCGCCGGCCACCCGGTTGCAAAGATGCTCGACGATCCAGCCGACCGGGCGGGCGTCGTTGTCATTCGGGCCGAAGTTCCAGGCTTCGGCGAAAGCGCTTCCCTCCTCGAACAGCTTCTCCGCCAGGCGCAGATAGCCGGCCAGGGGTTCCAGCACGTGTTGCCAGGGGCGGGTGGCGTGGGGTGAGCGGATACGCAGGGTTTGCCCGGCATCAAGGGCGCGCAGGAAATCCGGAATCAGTCGGTCGGTGGCCCAGTCGCCGCCACCGATGACGTTGCCGGCGCGGGCACTGGCCAGATGGACGCCTGCCGCGTCCAGGAAGGAAGCGCGGTAAGCGGCGGTGACCAGCTCGGAACAGGCCTTGCTGCTGGAATAGGGGTCGGCGCCGCCCATCGCCTCGTTTTCCCGGTAGGGCCAGACCCATTCCCGGTTCTCGTAGCACTTGTCGGTGGTGACGTTGACGATGGCTTTCAAGCCGGGAGACTGGCGCGCGACTTCCAGCAGGTTGACCGTGCCCATGACATTGACCGCGAAGGTTTCCACCGGCGCGGTGTAGGAGTAGCGCACCAGAGGCTGCGCCGCGAGGTGCAGGACGATGTCCGGCCGGGCCGCGCGCATGGCGCGGGCCAGCGCCTCGGCGTCGCGGATGTCGGCGAGGGTGCTGGAAGCCAGGCCTTGTTCCAGGCCGACCACATTGAAGAAATTCGGTTCGGTCGGAGGAGGCAGTGCGTAGCCATGAACCTCGGCGCCCATATCTGCCAGCCAGAGGCTGAGCCAGCCACCCTTGAAACCGGTGTGTCCGGTCAAAAAGACCCGTTTGCCGCGCCAGAAGCTCCGGTTCATGACCAGACCTTCCAGGGCGCCTTGCCCGAGG
>JAUXXW010000035.1 GCA_030684775.1 Pseudomonadota bacterium | reverse complement strand
GAGGGGGTGGTGTCGATGCAGGTGGATTGCGACGCGGTGCAGGACGACACCTGGGCCGACGGCACCGAGTTGCAGGCGTAGGTGTTCTGGCGCTTGTAGCACCCGTCCGGGGCAACCTGGGCGGAGGTGATGCCGGCGGGTAGCGGGCTGTCGGGCGCGGTCTGGACGCACTTGTTCTCGGCGACGGCGCAGTTCGGGCCGGGCGCGGTGCAGGCGGCGCTGTTGTAGGCGCTTGAGACCAGGGTGTAGTCGCTATCGAGGCGGATCGTGTTCGCTGGCGTGGCCTTGGCGGGATCGTCGCAACGCCATGTTTGACTGTGCTTCATGCAACCCGTGCCGAACAGCGTGTCAGTCTGGGCGCAGGTGCTGCCGGTCTGCCAACACTGGGGCTGCGCATTGATTAGCGGCTGGCAGTAATTGATGGCGTCTGGTTTTATGCAGGTATAAGTAGTTTGATATTTCCAACAGGAGCTATTAATGCCAACCCCTCCTTCTGGCGGTGCATTACCAGAGAGGCAAACAGGTACTCCACTTATCGTTTTGCAAGGCGTTGCATCCACACAGGCTTTGGCAGAAACAACTCTGCAATCCGCAGAATAGACTAATGATTGAAACAATATCAGGCACACCGCCAGCAATAAAAGCCGATATATCATCTGCTTCTTTCTTCTAGTTGTAGACAAGCATTATTCATCGTTGTTGTCGCGACTGGGGGTGTAATACTGGTAGTCGTGGTATTAACATTATTAATAATAGCCTCCCATCCTCCAGCTCCACCAGGCCAGAATATAACAGTGCAATTAGCAATAACCCCTGCAACCGGGCAACTTATAGACAATTGCGCTGCGAAGTATGTGGCTCCGCAATAGGAGGCTCCTATGCTAGTAGTCATTACGCTCTGTGTACTAGGTAATGTTAATGTTTTTAGGTAGAAGGAACTGTAGGTGTCGCTGGCACCTCTAATCCTCTTGCACTCATCAACATATCTAACATCAATGCTATTGGTAACATCCTTGGCATAAACATACACTTTACCGAAGTTGCAATTAGGGGTGCATTTCGACCCGAGCACTGCACCTGCACTGATTGGGTTTGTAACAGCCGTTCCAGGTGAAACCTGCACAATCAAATCATCATCACATCTAGTGTCCTCATATGAATTAACCGTCTGATCGCATTGAAACCGAGAATCCTCATCAATATTGACCTGTCGCCCATAAGTACAGCTTGACGTGGAAACTGTCGGCTGCCGCTCCTGCGACGTGAATGCCGTCAGCGTCTTGTCGCACTGGAAATTGGAGTCGGCGTCGATATTGACCTGGCGGCCATAGGAGCAGCTTGATGTCGAAACAGTCGGTTGCCGCTCCTGCGACGTGAATGCCGTCAGTGTCTTGTCGCACTGATAGTTGGCGTCGGTATCGATGTCGATCTGGCGATCCATCGTGCATTGCTGGCCTTCGATGGCTCTCAGGGAGGTACAGGATTCCGTGGTGTATTGGGCGGGGGTGGTTGTGGTCTTGGTTGTGCATTGTGAGAAAGAGCCATCAAGCTTGCCCGCGTAAGCCAAAGGGTCGGCCAACACAGCATCGGCGCGGGTAATGGTCGAGTTCTTGGCTGGGTCGATGTTGATTTGCGGGCGGATGGAGGGTGCGCGCTGGGTGAAATTCACCGCGATACATTCCTGATCGGAACGCACCTTGGGATCGAGCGACGCCGATGCACATCCGGAAATCTTTGCCTGGCGGGGTGACACCAAATCGCTCAGCCCATAATTCGTCGTCTCCGGTGGGTTGGTGTTGTAGCCCGGCACCACAGCTTGAGCCTTGCCCGTTGTAACCCCCTGGCTCACCGCCGCATTGCGACCCTTACCGAACGCCTTGCCCGCCTCGAAGTACTGTTTCTGGTCACCTGCGTTTACCGGGTGGCTGATGATGTAAAGCACCAGCAGCAGACCAATAGGTTGAATCCCCTTCAAAACGCCACCCTCTGGTCTCATTGCCGCCCCTTCATGCGCGCCAGGCGTGCCTCGGCTTCACCACGCCAGTCGCCGGCACCGCGCGCGATGACATCCAGAGCGTAGTCAAGCGACACGTCGCCCGCGATCTTGACGAAGGTGTCGGCGGGCGCCGAGATCTTCGAGGGGCATGCGCCCTGCTGGCATGGTGCCGCCGGGCGAGAGACGACGAAGGTAGGCGCATGGACAACCCCGAAGCGCCGGAATGCTTCCGGGTCGATCTGCCACGGCACATCCTGGCCGCTCAGAACCTCCTGCACTTCCGCCAGGGTTTTGCGCATGGAATCTTGTTTGAGCCCCCGAATCAGCAACGCACCCCTTGCCCTGCCCGCTTGGTCGGCCAGCAGGCGCAGTGTCTCGCGCGGCATGGACAGGGAGACGAAGACCAGCACATCGGCGCCCTGCGCTTGCCGAGGTTGTGCGATGTCCTGGTAGCGCGCGGCGATGGCCGCCACGTCTATCTGCTGCCTTGGCGCCGTGACATTGGGCATGGCGGAGATGGGCTGGCGCGCCAGTTCGGCGGCGACGGGCATGGGATGGTCACGCCGGGCCTGCTCGACCGCCGGCGCCATTCGCGCCATCGCGTCGCGCATCTGCCGGCGCGCCGCCTCAATCGCCTCGGCGCTGGGCATCGTCGGTGCGGCCATGACGGCGGGAGCGAAGGCCAGGAGCAGCCAGGCCAGGTTATTTCGAGCTGGCACAGCAATTCCTTTTTCGGAAAAGTTGGTAAGCGAAGTCCTCGCCTTGCACGGGGAATTCCTTGCCGGCGCCCCAGAGCGCCGTGGTGCGCCCAAACGGTTGGCAGCAGCGCCCCGCGATCTTCTCCGTCTGCGGCACCGGATAGACCATCTGGTACTTGTACTGGCCCTTGTTCATGATCGGCTGGTAGAAGTAGCCGCATTGGCCATCGCCGCCGTAGCCGCTCCAGGTCAGGCCCTGGCGGTGCATCTTGGCGGTCATGCGCTGCACCAGCAGGCTGGAAGCCTGCACTCCGCCGACGTGGGCGGCGACATGGCCGTCCAGCGGGTAGATGTTGCCCTGGCAGCCGCCGCACCAGAACAAAGATGAAATCGGGAAACCCGCCGTGGCGGCCACGCAATCCGCCGCGCAGGCGGCCACCGCCAGCGGATTGCCGAACAGCACGGCATCCGGGTTGAGGATGGCGGTCAGCTCGTCGTCATTCCAGAGCGGGTCCACCTCGGTGAGGTAGGCGATGTCCAGCGAACCTTTTTCCAGACAGGGGAAGTCGAGCAGGACTTCCATCCAGTAGAGAACAGGATTGGTATACCAATGCACCTGGTAGAAGGAGGTTTGCCCCTCGTCGTCCATCTGCGCCGGCCCACCGCGCGGCGCGCGGATGCCGGGGTTGAGTTCGACGCCGCCCAGGGCGACCAGGCAATAGGGCGTGCGTGTCACGTCGACCAAGCGCACCGGCTCCCAGTACCCGACGTTCAAGCCGACTGTAGGTGGATTCGAGCAGCCACAGACCGCGCTGCCCGGATTGTCTATGTCTTCCTGTTCCAGCGACATCATCCGCTTGCCGGCGATGGACATCGGGAAGGCGCAACTCCAACAGATGTCCGTCACCGGATTCATGAACTTGCCGTGGCAAGTGGCGCCGGCATGGGCTTTGGCGGGCAGCAGCGCGCCGGCCGCGATGAACGAGAAGAAGATCACCCCATAGGTTAACCACTGGGTCAGAGTGGCGCGCCAACCGAAGCCCGTCATGGCCTCGGCGTAGCGATCAGACAGACGGGACAGGCGCCGACGTAGCGTCATGCCGGCACCTCGTCGATACGCAGCCGTTTGCCTTCCTGAGTTACCAGTGCTGGCACATGGGTAATGCCCAGTTTCGACGTCAGGCTGCCGGCCTGGTCATACCAGACGCGCATCTTGTGGCGGCGCTGGAAATCCATGTAGGAGCCGCCGACCAGGATGGGCTTTACCGCCGCGCCGGCCTTTTCGTAATGAGCAATCAACGCCTTGGCGCGACGCACCTGGGCCGCGTCGCGGGCATCGAAGAACAGCAGCACCTTGGACAGGCGCACCGTGTCCAGGGGATTGACCACCGTGCCGGCCGACACCAGCCCCCTCCCCTCCGCATCCTGAATATCGTAGGGCACGCGAATGGAGGGATCGAAATAGCGGGTGCGCCGCACGGTCGCGCGGGCGATGCCGGCGACGGGCAACGGCTGTTCAATGCCTCGCACGACCCTGCGCTGTGCCTCGGACTGCAAGCGCGCGAGTTCGCCGCTCGCTTCCTTCTGCCTGAGCTTGGCCTCGATCACGGCGAGCAGATCGCGCTCGATGATGGGATACACCGGACCGACGACACCGAGATCGAGGGCGCCGGCCTGGGGTGTGGTCAGCGCCAGGATGAACCAGGCCAAGCGTCTCATTCCTGGCTCCACCCCAATGCCAACCACAAGCGCGAGGCAGAAGCCGGCAGGATCGGCCAGGCCGAGCCGACGATGTGTCGATCCGACACCCAGCCCATCATCGCGTAGCGGGAATCCATCGAATCCGGATTTGTGCCGCGCACGAAATATCGCCCGGGCGGAAGGATGCCGACCGGCCCCGCTTCCAGGGTCAGGCCTTTGCGGCTGACCGGCTTGGCCAGGCCAATCGTTACTACGTCCTGACCGTGCCGCACCGTGTATTCACGGCTGCGCGCCTCCACCAGATCGCCCGGCACGCCGACCACCTGCTTGATGAAAGTCGCCCCCGAGGGAAACAACAGCGCGACCTCGGGCGGCAGATCGACCACCACGTAATCGCCTCGCTCGATAGTGGCGGGAGCGAACTTGGTGTTGAACCAGAGCGGATACGGCAAGGAAAGATGCGCCGCGTAGGACAGGCCGAAACCTTGATGCAGGCACCATAAGGCGAAGCCCCAGACCAGAAGTATCCATCCGCGCTCGCGCAAATCAGCCAGTTCACGGCGGACGATTGCGGCCCACCGTGAGCTGCGAGAGGGAGACAGGGAAGGCAGGCTGCTTGTTGGCATGGCTTCTTCCAATGAGGCTGTCATGGTTGATGCGTGGCAACAGGCGTGGCCGCCACGGCCAAACGGCGCGCGACCGATCCCGTGTAGTCCGGCGCCTTACCGGCCAGTACCGCATTGGAAGTCACAAGCACACAACGACATTCTTCGGCGACCTGGTTCAAGGCAGTCTGCAAGCGTTCGCCAAAGCGCTGCGCGTCCAACAATGCGGCGCGACGTTGTTCATCCGTGGATTCAGGCCGCACCAGGGCCTGCGCAGTCGCAGACTGGCCGGACTTCCACAACCCGGCGGCGTCCACCATGCCCACCGGCCTGGGCGCCACGAGAACGTGATAGGCCAATACAGCGCCGATAGCGGCCGGGAAGGACAAGATCAGGACCATCAACATGGCGCGGTAGCTCATCCCAGTCCCCTTTCTCTCAGGATGTCCTCGATCGCCTCGACCAGCGTCATGCCACGCTCGCGTCGGTTTTGCACGGCGGCGTAATCCTCGTCAGTGGACGAATACAACAGCAGGGAGAACGGGTCGAGCAACAAGCGTCCGACGCCAGAGCCCATCGGCGAATGGATAAAGACCTCGGAGAACTGGCCCTTTTCCGTGCGCAGACTCAACAACATGCGCTTCAAGTGCTCGTTCAGCGACAGCCGGCCGGCACGCTGCACCGTCTCGATGGATTCTTCCTTCTGACGCAGCAAAAAAAGCCAGTCGGCGTTTTCCAGGGATGCCTGGGCTCCGGGTGTCTTGTAGTAATCGTTCACGCCCTGGGTGGCAGTGCCGAATGACCACCCCCACTTGCGAGCCGTGCGCGTGCCCACTTCGATAAAGTCGGTAGCCATGCCGCCATCCAACAGCCGCCAACCTTCGTCGATGCCGAACAGACCGCGTTGCTTGCCGCGCCCCGCCTCCATTTCCTTCATCACTCGATAGGTGATGGTGAACAACACCACCGACTGCAATTCCTTCTTCGTGCCCAGGGATTGCAATTCCAGCACCACGAACTGGTTGCTCAAGTCCACATTAGCCGGCCCGTTGAACCACTTGCCGTGCATGCCGTCGATGGTGAAGGGAAACAACATGAATCCAAGGTCACGCACACGCGGGTCGCAGTTGCCTTGCTCATCCTTGCACGCTGTTTTCAGGTATTCGGCGACATCCGTGATGGATGCGGCATTGCCTTTGTCATACCAGACCGCCCGCAGGGCAGTCTCGATGTGGGATTTCTCGAAGTCGGAAACCGGCGTACCGCGTGGTGTGTAACCGCCCGGTGCGATCATCTGCAGGAACAGTGGCTTCAAAAACGCCATGTCATCGTCGCTCAGTTCCTGAAGCATCGAGAAGGGGTTCAAACAGATGTCGGCATGTTCATGGAAGTCGAGAAAGGTTCCGCCCAACTGTTCGCACTGCTTCTGATAAGAGCGCCCCATATCCACGATGCGCACCAGGCGGCCCATTCCCAGGAATGCCTCGATGATTTCGTTCATCAGGACTGACTTGCCGGAGCCCGGCGCGCCTGCCATGGCGAAATTGAAGTTGCCGGCGGTGTTGTCGAAGAGGTCGAACGCCATCAGCGCGCCACGGCGCCCACCGAACAACAGGGCCGGTGTTCCCGTTCCGGTCCACTCCGCCACCAGAGGTGCGGTGTTGATGGCATTCATGGAGGTCTTAGTCTGAATTCGCTCCATCGTCATCAAGTCGTCGGCAAAACCCTGGGTCAGCGCGAGTGGCAAGCTGGCCAGCAATGCCTGGATCTGCATGAAGGTGTCGGATACCAGCTCGAAACCACGCGCACGCCAGATGGCCCGGGCGGCATGCTCGGCCGAATTCGACAACCTGGGCGGAGAAAACAGGGCGATCTGGTGATACATCTTCACCATGAACTCGCCACGGCCGATTGCCTGCATGGCCAGTTGCCAGTCATCACGCTTTTCGCGCCACTCGGGCATGAGCTTGCCCATGTCCGACTCATGCATCTGCGTGGCACGCGCGCCCTTGGTGGCTGCCACAGCCTTCTGAGCATCCTGGTCAGGTATATGCACACCCAGCGTAATCATGAATGGGCACGGATACTGCAATGCCACCTGGAACAGGTCGCCGGCCAGAGCGCCCGCCTGCCACAGTTGAAATTCCTTCGGGTAGTTCTTTACCGACAGGAACCGCACTGCGGTGGGGTGCGAGCCATCGGCCTTCTGCAGATGCAGATGTGATGGCTTGATGACGGTGACCGTATCGCGCGAGACCAGTTGTGCGCGCAAATCTTCGTCCGGGTCATAGGACAGAGGCAATTGCTCCTCCCCAGCCAGGCGATCCGGATTGAGGATGTCGGCTACCCAGTTCACCAGGTGGTCGGCATTCCAGACGATGTTATGGAAGCCGCTGGCCCCGAGAGTGGCCCGCATCCCCTCGCGCAGGGTCAGAAGGTGCTCCAGTTTGCCCACATCATTGGTGCCGCCAGGCAACGCAAAAGAGAAAATCAGGCGGTGAGCGCGCAGCAAATAGGGAAACCCTTCGACCAGGCTTTTGCTCGTGCCCGCCATGTAATGTGCGGCGCGCCTACGGGCACTGGTGCGATGGATGTTCTTGCTGCGCCGGGTTCGCCCTTCTGGATCCTTGTCGTCGGCGTCCGCGACCCGTAGCGCACCATAGTCGCGGAGGGTCTGGCGAATGTTCGGAGAGGCGAACAAGGTGATCTGGATACCCGTGCCCGCAGGACAAGCCGTGATGATGGAATGCAGCACATCCGCCATCTGCTCATCCGCGCCCGCCTGGGGTGTTGATTCGAGCACGAAGCCGATGGACTCCTCGTTGACGAAAACCTGTTCATCAATCAGGTAGGCGGAATACGGCAGCCAGGCAGATAGTCGTGGCCGATCCACAAGCTCATTTAGCCGGCGTAAGGGAGACGGCACGTAGGCCGGCTCTTTCTGGGGTGCCCGCCTGCCGGACAGTCGTGAGAACAGATCAGCGAGCATCCGCATCCCCTTGGGGCCGGACGAAAGGCATGGGCATCGGGAATGACGTCGGCGCCGTGGTCTCCTGTCCAGGCTGGCCGCTGAACGAAGAGCTTGGTGCCGAGGCGGGGATGGTCGGTTTCCCGCTGGATGCGGGAGCTACGACAGGCCTGAACGCCTGCTGAACCTGCCTCTTGGTGTGTTCGAGCAACCAACTCCCGCCATTGACCGTTACCCAAAGGTAGGACTGGTCGTGCAAGTCGCCTTCCTTGTCCTCCCACGGCGCGATCCAGACACGCATGACGCGCGGCTGAGAACGAATTGGATCGCCGCTGGATGGTGTGGTGCGCAACGCTTCCGCACGGTATGGAAGCACGGGCTTTGTGGCAGCGTCTTCCCGGTCAGGTGTTGTCTTCGATGTCTCCCCGTCCTGGGCAGTTTTGAAACCACCTGAAAGGGAGCGTTTGTAGGCCTCTTCCACAGCCATGCAAGGCACCCCATCTGGTGCCTTGCACTTGAACTCGCTGCTGCCGGGCAGCACGGAACAACCAGAGAGACCGGCCAGAGTGAGTCCAAGCAAAACACACAGATAAGCGATGGAGCGCAGGTTCATTTCGCACTCCCCGCGTCTAGCCAAGCGGAAATTTTGTCAGCGGTAGCCGCGCCAGGAAGAATCCGGCCATCCAGAGCCACCAAGGTTGGCGTGCCATTGATGCCAAGGCGCTCCGCCAGCGCGACATTGGCAGCGATGGGGGTCACGCATTCGTCCTTCGTCGCTTTGTTCGGCGTTTTTCCACCGGATAGAACCGAGCGCCATGCTTGTGCGCGATCTGGTGCGCACCAGATCGCGGCGGACTTGGCCGCCGCGCCCGGATGCAACGACTGGATGGGATACGGAAATACATGAATGGTCACGTTATCCAGCTTGGCCAATTCCACTTCGACCTTCATGCAATACGGGCAATCCGGATCGGAAAAAACCGCAAGCAGGCGCTCACCCTTGCCCTGGGTGTACTTGATGCTGTTCTCCAGCGGTAAGGATGAAAAATTCACCTTGTTCAGGGATTCCTTGCGCTCGGCCGTCAGGTCGCGCTGGGTCTGCATGTCAAACAGGTGCCCGAAGACGAAATAACGGCCGGAGGCATCGGTGAAGGCGACATTGCGCGCCATCAACACCTCGTAAATACCCTGAACAGGGGTGGCCGATACCGAAGCAAAACGGGTCGCCGGATAGAGCCCTTGCAACCGGGCCAGCAATTCATTCGCCCCATCATCCGATCTGGCTTGAGCAGCCAGTAGCGTCAGACACAAAGTCACCAAAGTGTTACGGTAAGTCATTCGTCATCCTCCTGATTGTTGGCGCCGCCTGGCAGGTCCATATGCAGGCCCGAGGTGAACATCACGGTCACACGGCGCCCGGCATCCACCTCCACCACGGGGTGTAGCTTCTCGGCCAGGGATATGTAGTAGTTGGCCAACCTGTCCGCCGCGTTCGATATGCCCGATCCAAAACCTGCCTTGAATTCTTCGCCAGGCTGCACGGTCGCCGTGCTACCCAGCGCAGACACGGATTGAGTCGTGCTGGATGAACGAAAAGCCTGGCCGATGCCGGAAGCCACCGACGCGAGCAATGCCTGTTGCAGGATCGCGCCCTGTTTCTGCACCAGCTTTCCACGCAAACCGACCTTGCCGTCTTCACCCGCCACCGTGGCGCTCAACTTCGCGTCGAATGCGCGGCCATCACGGCCGATGCAGGACAAAGACTCCGTGCGGATATATGCCCGTTCAGAACTCTGGTCGCCGTATGCGGCGCCGACGACAAAACAATCCTTGACCGCCGCGCGTACACGCGACGGCAGGAAGGCGTTGCCCGTGAGGCGCAGGAGTACCGGCTGAGGGTTTCGTTGTGACTGCCCGCCGGTCGGGGCATCCAGGCCGATCAAGAGATCGGCTTGAGCAAACGAGCCCGTCGGCAGGTATGACTTCGTGGCGTCCTCCTTGCCAGCACCCTTGCCAGAGGCCGCATCCTGCTGACCAGCCTGGCCTTTCGCAGATGAGGTGGCCGGCGCATCCCAGTGCAGCGTCACGATGCCTCTGCTACCCGTCATCTGGCCACCTGCTGGCGCGGCGCCAACGCCAGGAGCATCAGGCGGCATGCCACGATTAACGAAGCCCGCCTTGTCCAAGGGTGTGGACATCGCCTGTGCTCGGGATGTTGCCACCGGCTTGAGGCCGGGAGCGGGCGGCAGATTGCTCGGGCCACCCGTCTCTGTCTCCCTGGCATAGCTGGGCACAGCCGCGGGAGGTGGTGCCGTCAAACCAACACGCTCCAAAGCACTCAACTTACCGCGAAGATCCTTGTTCTCTTGCTCCAGTCGGGCAGCGATAGACGCCGTGTTCTTCTGCCCAGCCGCCAAGGAATTCAGATCAGCCTCGGCCTGGGCACGCCAGACGGTTCGTTCATCCAACTGGCCAGGCGTGGCCAGTGTCTTGCGCACTCTCTCCTCCACGGGAGGAGGCGGAACCGGGCCGGCCGCCCAGAAATACATCAGCACACCACCAAGAGCGAGAGCCGCCAGTCCACCAGCCAGTAACCACTGCCGGCGCCGGATGGATTCAGGAGAAAAGTTACTCATCTGCCTTCTTCTCCCTGACGACGAATACGTTGGTGGCTTGCCCCGGCTCGATGTTGTGATGCTCCACCGCGATAGCCACTACGCCATCCTTGTAAAACTCCTGCTCCAGCACAGACATGCGGACCGGCGAGACGTTGGACAATCGCCACCTTTCACCGATGTACGCCTGGCCCAGCCAGGAACGATCCAGGGTAAAGCGGGCTTCCCGCCACAATGCGTAGTCCTGCCCATGTTCCCTGACATCCATGTCCGACGGCGTTTCATCTCGGGCAATAGTGAGAATCAGGCTCTTCGCCGCCTTGATACGCGAAGCGGCCTGCTCCAGCTTGGGCGGCGCGCGCCGGCTGCGGTCGCGGATGACGACGGTCTCGGCCGGGATGTCGGCAGGTTGCAACAGGAGGGAGTAGGCCCCGGTATCCGTGGACACAAACAGCGTTGCGTGCCGCCTGGGATCTACGGGGCGCACGAAGATGTGGCCCTGGGGATCCTTATCCTCGCGGTGAATGATCAGCGACTCCTCGTCAGCCGTGGCCGCGCGGATGGGCTGCCCTTCCACCACGATCCGTGATGGCTCCTTGGCCGAGACTTGAACCAGCACGGACTGCCCATCAACGACATCACGCACCTGGAGCGCATGGGCTTGTCCATACCCGAAGGCACTAAGAGCGAGCAGCAGCGGGCTTATCGCCGAACGGATCTTCATTGGTTGTTTCCCTGATATTGATGAGCTGGATGCGTGCATTGGCGTAGCCGAACTCGACTAGCCAGGCCTTGCTGTCCGTGGACACATCACGACTCGCGATACGGGTCGTTAGCGTTCCGATCAGTGCCACGCGAAAGTTCACAGGATCGCTGCGAATCTCCCTGATGACGGCCTGGGTCGAAGCGTTGTCGGCCTTGAGCCGCCCTTTGGCGGCGAGCATTTCATTCTGAAGAGAGCCATGCAGCGAGGGAGCGGCATAGCGCAACAGAAGGTGCATGTTGTAATCGATGTTGTCCGGGGTCAGATCGAGGTAGGCCCGGGCCACGAACACACCCATCTCTTCGAGGTATTCTGGGCCCGGACGATCATCCTCAACCCAGAAGCTCTGGTGAATCACTGGCGGAACCAAGACAGTACGATTACGAGGCGCGAACACCATTGCCGCCGTGGCAACCACCGCGACCATCAAGACCACGGCTATTAGCAGGCGTCGCAGGAACAAGTTTTCATCGCGCAGGCCATCAAGGGTCTGAACCTTTTTCGACAGAATCATCCGACCATCTCCCGAAGAAAAGATGGCGGAGTGCGGCGCAAACTCCACGGCACATACCAATAGAGCAGATGCCATTGGAAGGCAGGGTGTTTACCGGACTTGATCTTGGACCAGCCCCACCCCAACCCCGCGCCCAGAAGAACCCCGATGGGCATGTTGTCCAACACGACGATGCCCGTAAGAAAGCCGAAGCCGAACGCCAACCCGACATCAGCATCGAAGATGAGAAACTTGGCGGGGGCATCCAGCCTGGAGGGGATGGCGTGGGACGTGGACATGGGTCAAACGAGGCCGGAGTACTTCGCCGCGATCACGCCGAACACGATGCCTGGGATGAAAGCCCAGAGCAGACCCGAAAGCGCATTGGTCACTTTGCCCATCGCGATGCCGGCCAGAAGACCGACGACACCACCCAGCAACGAGATCAAAAAACCGCCATAGCCACCTGCGGCGGCAGTGATGTCATCTGTAGCTGCCTTGAATTCGGCACCACCCGTCTTGCCGGCAAAGGCGGGATCAGCGAAGGCAAGTGCGATCAACAACAGGGGAAAGAACCCGGCCAAACGTCGTAGCAGGGAAGAATGAGAGCGTTTCATGGATGATTCCTTTCAGGGTTGAATAGAGAAAGAACGGCGCGCCGGTTGAACTGACGGCCCTGGTGCGTCGCGTTGGAAGCCACGTAACAACATCTGCCGTCACCGTTAGCTTCCACACGAGACTTCGGTATGCCGTGCCTGACCAACCAGGTCGCCACAGCCGCCGCCCTACGTGATGCCAGGCGGTTATTGAATGATTCCGCGCCGCTGCTGTCCGTGTAGCCATTGACCTGAATGGACAATGACGCCTCTTTTGCCGCAGCCAGGACATCAACCAAAGTGGCTTCTGCCACAGCATCCAGGCGGGACGAAGCAGTGCGGAAATGCACAGAGAACTCGCGGCGCTGCTGTACAGGAGTCACGGCGGCCACCACGGGGGCTGGCTGCGGCGCAACACGAGGAACGGCTACCGGTAGGACTGGGACAGGAGGTGGCGGCGGCAGGGTCTTCCGTGTTGGGGCGCCACATTCCGTGCACACCACAAACGCGGACTGATAGGCATCGCCAACCTGGGCAACGGAGAAATGGGACGGCGCCAGTTGTACTGGCACAGTGGGCATGGTCTGTACGGCACAGCCGTTGAGAACCAACACAATGGCCATCCACCCACCACGGCTCATGACAAGCCCTCCTTTTTCAAGGCCCGGTAGACACGCCAGGCGTAGCGCATCCTGGCTTGCTGGCAGTCCTTGCCTTTCAGGGTGGTGCAGGCGGCGTTGTAGGCGCCCACTGCCTCCCACGAAACACCGTAACGGCGAAAAACATCCGCCAGTAGCCATGCGCCTACCTGGATGTTTGTGCAGGGGTCACGCAATGCCTGTGCATCGATGCCGTACCGCGACAGGGTAGGCAACCAGCGGCTGTTGATCTGCATCAGGCCGATGTCGAACGAGTGTGTGCGCGAGACATGCCCCAGATTGAGGGCATCCGCGTTCAAAGAGGATTCAACACGCGCGACCGCGCGCAGCAACTCGGGCGCGACGCCATAACGCGCGGCAGCATCGTCCCAGCAGGCCTGAGCCTGCAGGGGCAATAGAAAAAACAGGAGGGAGCAAAAATTGAATCTCATCATCCGTTCACGCAAGGCAAAAAACGTGTCCGTCGCCTGGGAGGAGACGCGACGGACACAAGGCACAACAGCGATGCCTAAATCAGGCGGAACGAACGGTAGAGGGGAACGCAAGAAATATCCGCAATAAACCCCCGATACGATGCCAGGGGGTTTATTGCGGAAATAAAAAACCAGAACTGCTATAGTGCTCGGTTTATCAAAAACCAGTCAACACGGAAAGCACCATAAAAACAACGAGTTGCGATTAGTGGCGCATTTAGACAAGGCACTGCCTGAAAAATATCTTCGGCACCATTCCGCCAAAAGGATGCACTTGTCCGCGCAGACCACTCCGAAGCGCGGTGACTGCATTGATGGTTGATGCGAAGGATGAATGAATCAGAGCTGTTCCTATCCCCGGCGATAGCGCAGTCACCGTTTACCGTCTGATACGTTCCCAGCACCAGGTACGGCGGCTATCCCTTCCAAGCCGTGGAAGTCCCCGACAACCCAAAAAACGAACAAAAGGGGCGCCCGTGGGCGGCCGCAAACAAGGGGAAGGGGCTTATCTGAAAGGGCACACCCCGCTTAACAGACGCGGGGTGTTATCAGAAGGGCTTAATGGGGAATGGGAAACGCCTTAATGGTCAAAGGCTTAGGCTAACGGCAAAGGGAAAGGGGAAACCCGAAAAGGCCGTCAGCCGCGCGAGCATACCGTTTCTGGCGCAGCCTCGCCACAATAAACCCCCTGGCATCGTATCGGGGGTTTTTTGTGGCGAGCGCATTTTTTCTTGGGCAGTCTCCGGCGTGTTGCCCTCTCTGGAGCAGAACCATGTATCTGGCTCGCCTCACCGGCCCCAATTCCGTACTGCCGCTCATCGACACCCTCGTCGTCAAGAACCAACCGCGATCGTTGTTCGTGGTGGATGATCAGGTCCGCTCATGCCCTTCGGGCAGCCTGACTGAAAACCGCTACCTCAACAAAGAAGGCGCGGTCTATGTCGGAACCTACGATGCCGGCGTGGTCGCCAAGCAGCTTTATGAGGACATTCTGGCCTCTCTGCCGCAGAAGCAGCACTTGACCAGCCATAAGCTGGTGCTGGGGTGTACGCGAGACGCTGGGAAGCGTATGGCGGCTTTCATCCAGCCCGAGGCGGCGTGATGCAGGCAGTCGAAGAAGTGATGGATCGCGTCTCCGAGCGCCTGGTGGCGCTCCACGCCGCGCGGTGGTTGCCCGTGCTGCACCGATGGCTGTCCCAGTACCGGGGCCTGTATGACGTGATCGCGGTGGACTCCGAATCTCCCGAGAGCCAAATTATTGCCTTGCTGGAGCAGATGGTTGCTCCTGTCGATGACGGCCATCTTGCGGCGCGCCTGGCGCGCCTGGATTTTCTGACCTGGCGCGCCAGGCTGGAGAAACAACCCTGGAAACCGCTGGAGGTGCCCTTTCAGCAATTCTGGAATGAGGGTGTCGCCATCTGGCAGTCCGACCGCGAATATCCGGAGCCAACCGAGACGGAACGTTGGCTTCTCGCTTGCCTGGAGCGCGTCGAGCGGCCTGCATGAGCAACCCCAGGTGAACCCATCGTTCCTTGATCCGTTCCTCCTTGGGGGCGCCTCCCTGCTCGCAGGTGGCGCCTGGATGCTTTACCGTGGCACCCACACCACGCCAGGAATACGTGCGTCAACAAGCAAAGCCGAGTCTCTGCCTCAGGGATGTTTGCCTGTATTGACCGGCATCGAGGTCATAAGACAGGCCGGCGCCGAAGGATTGATGGCGTCCATCCGCTCCAAGGTGGGGCTGGCACAGACCAACTACGACCGGGATTACCTGCCGGCACTGCATAAATACGCCGAATTCGTGCAGCTCCTGCCCGCGTCAGAATCGCATCACCATGCCCAACCCGGGGGGCTGGTCATTCACGCTCTGGAGGCGACCGATATTGCCCTCACCCTCAGGCGCGGTGTTGTTCTACCGATCGGGGCGCACCCCGAGGATCTGATGCACCACGAGCATCGTTGGACCTATGGGGTCTTCGTTGCCGCCCTACTCCATGACATTGGGCGGCCCGTTGCAGATATGAGGGTGACGGCCTATGGCCGGGAAATGACTGTCGGGCGATTCTGGACGCCGCTTGCCGGCACACTTTGCGAGATCGGCGCCACGCATTACCGAATCGAGTTCACCGACCCCGCCAGCAGGGACTACCAGGCGCATACCCGTTTGGGTGTGGCCATGCTGAACCGCATCGTGCCTCAGACGACCCTATCCTGGTTGTCAGAAGATAAGGCGTTGATGGATGAATTGACCGCCTATCTATTCGGAGAGTCGAAGGGTGGGGCAATTCGCGACCTGGCCATCAAATCCGACGGCGAATCCGTCCGACGCAATCTCATGACTGGTCCCAGAACTCGCTTTACCGCTTCACGCGCAGTGCCGCTCATCGAGCGGATGATGGAAGCTCAGCGCCGCATGCTGGCCGAAGGCGGGCTATTGCCGCTAAACCGCTCGGGCGGCGCGGGATGGGTATTCGAGGGCGACATCTGGTTTGTCTCGAAACGGCTGGCGGATGAAGTCCGCCGATACCTCCAGACAAACGAATCGGCCGCCGGCATACCGGGTGAAGATAAAAACGATCGGCTGTTTGATGTCTGGCAGGAATACGGCGCGTTGACGCCGAATCCTGAGACGGGAGGTGCAATCTGGCACGCTCGCATCGAGGGCGATGGCTACAACCACACATTCACAATGCTTCGTTTTCCCCTCCATGTGCTGTATCGGCAACCGGAGAATTTCCCTGCTCCGATGGCTGGACGGATCGTGGTGGTGGAGAAAAAAACAGCGGCGGGTGGCGCTGCCGCGCAGGAAAACGAATTCACTACACAGCCAATTACTCGTCCAGTTCAGCCAATCACCAAGAAAACGGCGCCGCCGGAGTTACCGAACGCACTGGAAAATAGTCCCGCAACCGATGGCGCGGTTGATGCGCTCGCCGGGCTGAGGGCATTGATTGATGGTGGTGGTGGCGACACAGCCGATTCCCTGCCCCAGTCAACCAGTGGTGGTGTACTGCCCCAGAGGAGCGGGCTTGTGACGGTCACACTCGCGCAGTCACCCTCTGATGACGGCTTCCTCGACGATCATGAGGGCCTGATGGACATAGCCGAGGGACAGGAAACGGCAAGCCGAGCCAGGCGCAAAGAAACTGCGCCGGCAAAGCCGCCACAGGCCGGTAGATCTGCCCCAGCGGTCAAGCAACCCAAGGTTCCCACACCCCAGGTTCTTGCGCCGGTAGTGCCGCATACCCCAGCGCCGCCGAGAACTGCGCCAGAAAGCATTCCGGAAAACGCCAAACGCCTCATGGCCTGGATACAGGAAGGCATCGGCAATGGCACGCTCATATACAACGTCCCTGGCGCCTTGATCCACTTCGTAGAGGAAAACGGCGCAGCCCTGATGCTTCTGGTGTCACCGCGTATCTTTCGGTACTACCTGGATTCTATCGGTCAAGGCGACACCGGCGAACCCGTGGACAAGATCGGGGCCGCGTTACAAAAGGACTTCTTCAAATCCGGTTGGCAGCGGGTTGGCATGCCTGGGAAAAAGAATGTTCTACGCTACCGCGTCAAACGCCGAAACAGCGAGGAAGGCAGTTTGCTGTCAGTCGTGGTTATTCCCAAGCCGGAACGGTTCGTCAATCCGGTTCCACCGCCGAATCCCCATATTGTGGCGTTCACCGACGCAGTGGATGGCGGCGAGGGGCTGGCCACATGATGCGGCGGTTTTTCCGGTTGGCGTGGCGCCCTGCGGACAGCGGCTTGGATGAACGCCAAGCAAGTTTGCGCAAGGCGGTCTGTTCCTCTTTCGTTCGCGCTTTGCGTCGCCTTGGCATGTCCGGCCGCGCGGAGATCCAGACATTCGGCCCTCCAGGCGGCTCGCCATCGCTGTTCGTCACCGTCGAACGTGTTGCCGTGCGCGTATCGCAAGAAGCCATGTCCATGCTCTCTCAGAAAATCGTGGAGCACGCAAAAGCCAAGTACGACACGGAGATCATCTGCGTGTACTGGCGCATCGAGATCAGACAGGATCAGCCGGGTGGCACGGAAGATCTCGGCCCGTCCACCGCCGGTTATCTGGTCGAGGAATCCGCCATCTTGGACAGCGATTTGGCTGCCATCGGCCTGATGCTCCGGGAATCCGAGGGCATGCTTGATGCGTCTGAACGGATACTGAGCCAACCAATGCCTGACCCGCCCATTGGCGAGGTCGTCCAGCAACTGCGTGACAAGACTACCCAACGCCGTCAGGAACGGGAGTTGGTGTCTGGGGACTTCTTTCAAGACTCATAACTACTTCGATGGCCTACCCTGTAGAAAATCTCCTGCGACCACCGGTCGAATATGTTGCGGCAGGCACTTCTCTGCTCGCCGCGATGATCGTGGCCACTGCGCCAGAGTGGTTTCTCATGCCTGACACAATCAGCCAAGCCGCCACTATCGCGTTCATCGCGCATGCAGTCTGGCGTATTCGCCAGGCAAGACAGGTTACCCGCTACCAGAAGAACTTGCGGCGATTGCCCAAGTACACCCTGGCTTCCAAAGACATCCCTTGGTCAGAGCGAAAGCTGTTCCTCGGCATGGGATTCCGCTGGGACCAACGCCATACGCAACGGCTTATCAACGTCCGGTTGCCAGATAACCGCCATTTCCGGGACCAAAGCACGCTTTACAAGACGGCCAGACAAGTCGAATTGCGTGTCGAGCGCACACAGTTGGCATGGCTTGGCAGGCTGCTGAGGCAGGAAGCCTGGTGGAACCCGGCGGTTCCGTTGCCCGAGGTCGGCGGCGACCCCGCTTTACACGGCATCGAACCGAATGAACGGCCCGTATGGGAAGCCCTCGGCGAGCGAGTCGGGCACAAGATGGTGCTGGGCACCACGCGAGTCGGCAAAACCCGGTTGGCTGAAATATTCATTGCACAGGATATTCGGCGCGGCGATGTGGTGATCGTTTTCGACCCCAAGGGCGATGCCGATCTGCTGAAACGGATGTACTCGGAAGCCAAACATGCCGGCCGCGAAAACGAGTTTTACATGTTCCACCTGGGCTTCCCGCATTTCTCGGCCCGCTACAACCCGGTCGGCAGCTTTTCCCGGATAACCGAGGTTGCAACCCGCATTGCCAACCAGTTGCCGGGGGAAGGGCAGTCCAGGGCGTTCAAGGAGTTCGTTTGGCGCTTCGTGAACACGATTTCGCGCACATTGGTCGCTCTGGGCAGAACACCGGACTATGAGCAGATCGCACGCTATGCCACCGATGTCGACCCGCTCATCCTCGACTACTACGAAGCTTGGCTATCCCGCGAAGGCCCCCCGAATTGGCGTGAAGAGGTCGAAAGCACCGTCGCTGAACTCCTCAGCGACAAGCGCAACAAGGCGCCCGCGCGCGGCCCCGCGCTACGCGCCAAGGCTATGGTTGCTTATGCACGAGAAGCTGGCTTGTTCGACCAGGTGGCGCACGCTCTGGGGAGTATCACGAACTATGAGCGGTCTTACTTCGACAAACTGGTGGCCTCTTTGCTACCGCTCATGGACAAGCTGACCACCGGACATGTCGCAGAGTTGTTATCTCCCGACGGTTCCGCAGACGATCCCAGGCCGGTGTTCAGTTGGATGAACATCATCAACCAGGGTGGCATCGTCTACGTCGGCCTGGATGCCCTGACGGATTTCGAGGTTGCGGCGGCTGTGGGTAATTCGATGTTCGCGGATCTGACCTCGGTCGCAGGGCGCATCTATAAGTTCGGCGCCGACGTTGGCCAGAGTGACACAGTGCCGAAACGCATCCTCTCCATCCATGCAGACGAATTCAATGAACTGGTCGGTCCTGAGTTCATCCCCATGCTCAACAAGGCCGGGGGCGCCGGTTACCAGGTCACGGTTTACACCCAAACCTGGTCAGATGTGGAAGCGAAAATCGGCGACCGCGCCAAGGCGGCACAGATCGCTGGTAACTTGAACACTCTGGTCATGCTGAGGGTCAAGAACACCGAGACTGCGGAGATGCTGACCGATCAATTGCCGGAGGTCGGCGTCGTCACGACACTCCTCGCTTCGGCGGCCACGGATAACAGCGACCCGGCAGAGTGGACGGACTTCAACTCACGGAACGAGGACAGAGTAACGACTGAGCGTGTTCCCATGATCGCGCCGGCGGATCTGGTGCAACTCCCGAAAGGTCAGGCTTTCGCCCTGATCGAGGGCGGCCAGTTGTACAAACTCCGACTCCCCCTGCCCTCCCCTGATGATGATGTCCCGCCTGACTTGGCGCGAATCGCTGAAGAAATGCGCAGACGCTACGAAGGACAAGCACCGGGAGAGGAATGGTGGGCGCAAGAGCCACCCCGGACTGCGCATGCCAGTGCTGTCTGGCCGCAAGGCCTAGTGGTCGAGGGGAAAGGAAGTGGACACTAATTCCTCCGAAAAATCCGTCCACGAAAACACCCTCTCCCAGGCGTTCCTGTGGCCTGCCCATTGGGCGGTTCGGTTGCTCTTCCTGTTTCTCACCTTGCTGCTGCTGGCTTGGGGCGCCTATTTAGTCTTCATGCACTTCGAGTGGGGTGCGGATAACGCCATCTCCCATACTCGCGCCATCCTGGCGCATGACCTGGATGTTGTGTCCCGGTTCGGCGCCAATTCAGGCTCGGCGCGGATCGCCGTTGCGACGGCCAACCTCATCTATTGGCTGGTCTGGGAGGTAACGCGGATCCATGACGCGATGACCGCGTTCTCCGACCCGGCGCCACGCGGCATGCTCGATACCTTCCTGCGGAATGCTTTGATCGTGCCGTTTCAATCGGAAATCTACGTCCTCATGGATGCCACGAAGATCTTCGGGATTCGACTGGCCATTTTCATCACCGCGTTGCCGGTGTTCCTGCTGGCCTATGTGGTGGGCACTGTGGATGGACTGGTGCAGCGGTATATCAGGCGATCTGGAGCAGGCAGGGAATCATCGAGCCTGTACCACCGGGCGAAATTCTTCCAGATGGGGGGCGCGGCCTTCCTTGGCCTCATCTATATCTGCCTACCTGTAGCGATTGATCCGCGCTGGATCATGCTCCCCTCTGCCTCTTTACTAGCCTTATTGGCACGCGTGCAATGGACCTATTTCAAGAAATATCTTTGAAATCAACCACAAACCATTGGCTAAGTGTTGACAATCACTAATCATCATGGATAAATGAAATCGTGTGGAATTGGCGTATCAAGAGCAAATCAAAAAGCCGCATCTGCCACATGTCAAACACAGTGTAAGCCGCTGATTTATAAGAATGACCATAATCTTCATTCAGGCTCTTATAGTATGCGGCTGAGCGGGTGTGTGTCACACCGCTTATACTTGTGTCACGTTTTGTCCGAGACCCAAGCCATGAAAGAACTCACCATTCGAGAAGCCCGCGAAGGCCTGTCGCATCCGGATGTCATGTTCGCGGATGACGAGGAAATCCTGGTTGTGTGCCGGGGCGAGCCAGTGGCGCGAATCCTGCCGGTTAATCCCAAGCGCAAGGTGCGCTCGCTGGCCGCGTTTCGGGCGACGCAGCCGATGCAGACCGTACCCAGCGAAGTATTGATCGCCGAAGATCGGGAAGATCGCTGCTGATGGTTTACGTGGACACCAGCGCCCTGATCAAGCGCTATATCACCGAATCCAACAGCGATGAGTTCGACACTTTTTTCATGGCCAATACGCCATTGGCTATCAGTCGGCTGACGTTGGTGGAAATCCGTTGCACCCTGGCCCGGCGACGACGCAATGGTGAAATCGGCGCGCTCCTGGAAGAACAGGCGATGGAAGAAGTCCGCATCGACATTCAGGACGGTGTTCTCGAAGTCCACCCCGTAGCCGACGACCAGGTCACCCAGGCGCTGCATTTGATCAGCCGGGTTGCCCCGATGCCCTTGCGTACGTTGGACGCCTTGCACCTGGCCATCGCAAGCAACCTCCGAATCCCCGATTTCGCCACGGCAGACCGCCAGCAGTCGGATGCCGCGCAAGCCCTTGGCCTCAATGTTTCCACCTTTATCCATCTCAAGTCATGACCGAAACCACACTGCCCCAACAAGACGAAAACCAGATCATCGCCGAGCGCCGCGAGAAACTTGCCGGCATCCGCGCCCAGGGAATCGCCTTCCCCAATGACTTTGCGCGCGAGGATTACGCCGCGGACCTGCATGCCGCACACGGCGAAACCGCCAAGGAAAGCCTGGAGGCCAGCCCGGTCGGCGTCCAGTTCGCCGGCCGCATGATGCTGAAACGGGTGATGGGCAAAGCCAGTTTCGCCACCCTCCAGGACATGAGCGGGCGCATGCAGATCTACGTCGCCCGCGATCAGGTTGGCGAGGAAGCCTACGACGCCTTCAAGCGCATGGACCTGGGCGACATTCTCGGTGTGGCTGGCACCCTCTTCCGCACCAAGACCGACGAACTCACTGTCCAGGCCACCTCGGTGCGCCTGCTGACCAAGGCCCTGCGGCCACTGCCGGAGAAATTCCACGGCCTCACCGACCAGGAACAGAAATACCGCCAGCGTTACCTCGACCTGATTACCAACGAGGACTCGCGCCGCACCTTCATCATTCGTTCCAAAGTCATCCAGGTCATGCGCGAGTTTTTCACCGCGCGCGGCTACCTGGAAGTGGAAACACCGATGATGCATCCCATCCCCGGCGGCGCCTCCGCCAAGCCTTTTCTCACCCACCACAACGCGCTCGATATGCAGTTGTACCTGCGCATCGCGCCGGAGTTGTACTTGAAGCGACTGGTGGTCGGCGGCCTGGAAAAAGTCTTTGAAATCAACCGCAACTTTAGAAACGAAGGCATCTCCACGCGGCACAACCCGGAATTCACCATGGTCGAGTTCTACGAGGCCTACCGGGATTACCGCTACCTGATGGACTTCACCGAAGCCATGTTCCGCGACATCGCCGAGAAGGTGCTGGGCACGACGACCGTGCCCTACCAAGGCCACGAGATCGACTTGGGCAAACCCTTCGCCCGCCTGACCGCGCTCGACGCCGTCCGCCACTACCACCCGGAGCTGCGTGACGCGCCGCTGGACGACCAGGCTTTCGTGGTCGAGGAACTGAAGCGCCGCAAGATCGGTTTCCGCCCCAACGACGGCCTCGGCGGTCTGCAACTGACGTTGTTCGAGGAAACCACCGAGCACCTGCTGATCCAGCCCACCTTCATCATCGACTACCCGGCGGAAACCTCGCCGCTGGCGCGCCGCAACGACCTCAACCCGGATATCACCGACCGCTTCGAGCTGTTCATGGTCGGCCGAGAAATTGCCAATGGCTTCTCCGAGTTGAACGACCCGGAAGACCAGGAAGCCCGTTTCGACGACCAGGTCGCCGCCAAGGAAGCCGGTGACGAGGAAGCCATGTTCAAGGATCGCGACTACATCCGTGCGCTGGAGCACGGCCTCCCTCCCACCGCTGGCGAAGGCATCGGCATCGACCGTCTGATCATGCTGCTGACCGACTCCCCCAGCATCCGCGATGTGATCCTGTTCCCGCAGTTGCGGCGGGAAGACTAAGTCACACTTATGACCCCCGCCCTCCAGCAAGCCCTCGCTCAGGTCAACCGCGTCGTCCTCGGCAAGGAAAACCAGGTGCGCCTGTGCATGGCCTGCCTGCTGGCGCGCGGGCATCTGCTTATTGAAGACGCGCCCGGCGTCGGCAAGACCACGCTGGCGCATGCCCTGGCGCGCACCCTGGGCCTGGAGTTCCATCGCATCCAGTTCACCAGCGACCTGTTGCCGGCCGACATTCTCGGCGCGGCGATCTATGACCGGGAAAGCGCCCAGTTCAGCTTTCATCCCGGCCCAATCTTCGCCCAGGTGATACTCGCCGACGAGATCAACCGCGCCAGTCCGAAGGCGCAGAGCGCCCTGCTGGAAGCGATGGAAGAAGGCCAGGTCAGCATCGAGGGCGAAACCCGCCCCCTGCCCTCCCCCTTCTTCGTCATCGCCACCCAGAACCCGAGCGACCAGGCCGGCGCTTTCCCGCTGCCAGACTCGCAACTCGACCGTTTTCTCATGCGCATCCGCCTCGGCTACCCCGACCACGCCGCCGAACGCGCCTTGCTCCAGGGCCGGGACCGGCGCGACATGCTGGCGAGTCTGCCGGCGATCCTGAACCCGGCGGATTTCACCCGCCTGCAACAGGAAGTGCAGGCGGTACATGTCGCGGATGCCCTGCTCGACTACCTGCAAGCCCTGCTCGCCAGCAGCCGCACGGACAGCCGTTTCGCCGCCGGCCTCTCCCCGCGCGCCGGCCTCGGCTTCCTCCATGCCGCGCAAGCCTGGGCCTATCTGCAAGGACGCGCCTTCGTGCAACCCGAGGACGTGCGGGCGGTGCTGCCGGCCCTGGTCCCGCACCGCCTGTTCCCCGCCGTCGGCCTGAGCAACCCGGCCGACGACTGGGCGGCACAGACACTGCTGGAAGTGGCGATTCCGTGATCGGGTCGATGGAGTCGCCGCCTGGGGGCACATCGGAAAATCGGCTTCGACAATTTCGGCGCGAACGGAACTGGTCGGCCACCCTTCCCACCGCGAGAGCCTGGGCATCAATCGACCGGGTTTGCCGCCGCCGCCGGTGAAATGGCTTCGGTCGGGCGATGGTCGAATGGCTTGGGCAGGATGCGGCCAAATAGACGTGCCGTGAGTTATTGCGCTTTAGCCGAGTCAAATTTCTTGAGCCCACGCCATGGATGTGCATGGCGGCAACTCGCAATCTCAGGCGCCCCGCCCGCGCGTAGCGGCTAAAATCGCGGTTTTCTCAACCCATCTTCCCTCGCCATGCACAGCCTCTTCGACTCACTCCAGACCTTCGACGCCGGCAACGGCCACTCCGCTTCCTACTATTCGCTGCCGCAACTGGAGAAGGCCGGCATCGGCGCCGTCTCGCGTTTGCCGGTGTCGATCCGCATCGTGCTGGAGTCGGTTCTGCGTAATTTCGATGGCATCAAGATCACCGAGCAGCATGTGCGTGAATTGGCCAACTGGCAGCCGAATGCGAACCGTTCGGAGGAAATCCCCTTCGTCGTCGCCCGTATCCTGTTGCAGGACTTTACCGGCGTGCCGCTGCTGGCTGATCTGGCCGCGATGCGATCCGCCGCCGAGCGCGCGGGCAAGGATGCCAGCAAGGTTGAACCGCTGGCGCCGGTGGAAATGGTGGTGGATCACTCGGTTCAGGTGGATGTATCCGGCCGCGCCGACGCCCTCGAACAGAACATGAAGATCGAGTTCGAGCGCAACAAGGAGCGCTACCAGTTTCTCAAGTGGGGCATGCAAGCCTTTGAAACCTTTAAGGTCGTGCCGCCCGGCGTGGGCATCGTCCACCAGGTCAACCTGGAGTATCTGGCGCGCGGCGTGATGGAGAAGGAAGGCGTCTATTACCCCGACACCCTGGTCGGCACCGACCCCCACACCACCATGATCAACGGCCTCGGCGTCGTCGCCTGGGGCGTCGGCGGCATCGAGGCGGAAGCCGGCATGTTGGGCCAGCCGGTGTACTTCCTCACCCCCGATGTGGTCGGCGTGCATCTGACCGGCCGCGCCGCGCCCGGCGTCACCGCCACCGACATCGTCCTGACCATCACCGAGATGCTGCGTCGCGCCAAGGTGGTGGGCAAGTTCGTGGAATTCTTCGGCGAGGGCGCCGAGGCGCTGCCGGTGACCGACCGCGCCACCATCGCCAACATGGCCCCGGAATACGGCGCCACCATGGGTTTCTTCCCGGTCGACGAGGCCACCTGCCAGTACTTCCTGGCCACCGGCCGCGATGCCGCCCAGGTCGAGGCGCTGCGTAACTACTTCAAGGCGCAGAACCTGTTCGGCATCCCCCAGCTCGGCGCCATCGAATACAGCCAGACCCTGGAACTCGACCTCGGCGGCGTCAAGCCCTCGGTCGCCGGTCCGAAGCGGCCGCAGGATCGCATCAACCTCTACGCCCTCAAGGAAACTTTCGAGACCCTGTTCTCGCTGCCCAAGGACCAGGGCGGTTTCGGCAAGGACGACGCCGATCTGCCGGTGAAGCACACCCTGGCTGACGGCAAGACGCAGTTGGGCCACGGTGATGTGGTCATCGCCGCGATCACCTCCTGCACCAACACCTCCAACCCCGGCGTCATGCTGGCCGCCGGCCTGCTCGCCAAGAAGGCGGTGGAAAAGGGCATGTACATGCCCAGCCACGTAAAGACCTCGATGGGCCCCGGCTCAAGGGCGGTGAGCGAATACCTGAAAGCCGCCGGCCTGCTGGAACCCCTGGAAAAACTCGGCTTCGGCGTGGTCGGCTACGGCTGCACCACCTGCATCGGCAACTCCGGGCCGCTGCCGGAACAAGTGGAAGCAGCCATCCTCGAACATGATCTGGTGGCCTGCTCGGTGCTCTCCGGCAACCGCAACTTCGAGGCGCGCGTGCACCAGAACGTGAAAGCCAACTTCCTGATGAGCCCGCCGTTGGTGGTCGCCTTCGCCCTGGCCGGCCGCGTCGATCTCGACATGGCGAATCAGCCCATCGGCGAAGGCGAGGACGGCCCGGTCTACCTGAAGGACATCTGGCCCAGCCACGAGGAAGTCGCCGCCCTCCTCCACCACGCCGCCAGCCCCGACGCCTACGCCATCTACCAGGATGTCGGCGCCGACAATCCGCTGTGGGACGCGGTGCCGGCGCCCACCGGCCAGACCTATACCTGGGACGCGGACTCCACCTACATCCAGGAACCGCCGTTCTTCCAGAACACCACCAAGCCCGACCCGGTCATTCGCGGTGCCCGCGCCCTGGCGATCTTCGGCGACTCGGTGACCACAGACCACATCAGCCCCGCCGGTGGCATCAAGGCCAATGGCCCCGCCGGCAAGTATCTGGTCGAACACAAAGTCGAACAGAAGAACTTCAACAGCTTCGGCGCCCGTCGCGGCAACCATGAAGTCATGATGCGCGGCACCTTCGCCAACGTGCGCATCAAGAACCTGATGATCCCCGGCTCGGAAGGCGGCGTGACCCTGCACAAAGGTGAGCAGACCTCGATCTACGATGCCGCCATGGCCTATCAGGCCGAAGGCACCCCGCTGGTCATCCTCGCCGGCGAGGAATACGGCACCGGCTCCAGCCGCGACTGGGCCGCCAAGGGCACCCAGTTGCTGGGCGTGAAAGCGGTCGTCGCCAAGTCCTTCGAGCGCATCCACCGCGCCAACCTGGCCGGCATGGGTGTGCTGCCGATCCAGTTCAAGGACGGCCAGGGCGCCGCCGACTTCAATCTCGACGGCTCCGAGAGTTACGACCTCCTCGGCCTGGAGAACGGCATCACCCCGCAGCAGGACGTGACCCTGGTGATCAAGCGCGCGGACGGCTCCAGCCAGAACGTCTCGGTGAAACTGCGCCTGGATACCCCGATCGAGATCGAGTACTTCCAGGCCGGCGGCATCCTGCCCTATGTGTTGCAGCAGTTGCTGGGCTGAACGCCCTCATGCACGACAAAAAAGCCGGCGCAAGCCGGCTTTTTTGTGGGCATTCGAAGTACTCGACCCGGCGGAGAAAACACGAGTGACCACGTCGAGCAGCCAAGCATGAGCAACGCGATCAGTCCTTACCGGAACGCCAGATCGACAGGACGATCCAGACACTGTTGAAAAAAGCGACGAGGAAACCGATCAGGCCGAACAGGGGCAGGTCGAACAGGGTCGGGCCGGTATCGATGGTCATGATGATGCTGGAGCCGACCACCAAAGAGGCGGTGAGCACGCCCATGGTCAGGCGGTTGGCGGCCTGGTTGAGTTGAAGGCCGAAGTGGTCGAGGCGCTTCAGGTCGAGGTCGATGCGCAAGCGGCCGCGCCGGGCCTGGCGGAACAGGCGAGCGACATCGCGCGGCAGGCCGAACAGGACGTCCGCCAACTCCTTCAGCCCGTGGCGCGCGCGTTTGGCCAGCGCTTGCGGCTCATAGCGCGCCTCCATCACCCGCCGCACGAAGGGGGTGAGGTGGTCGACCATGTGAAAATCCGGGTCCAACTGGTAGCCCAGGCCTTCCAGGGTGATCAAGGCCTTGAACAGCAGGGTGAGATCGGGCGGCATGGACAGATTGTTCTCGCGCATGACGGCGGTGACATCAGCCAGTAACGGCCCCACCTGGATGTCCTTCAACGCCAGGTTGTCGTAGCCGAACACGAATTCGGATAGATCGTAGGCGAGACGCGATTCGTCGATCTCGGCATCCCCGGACCAGATGCTGAGCACATTGAGCATGCCCATCTCGTCCTTGCTGATGACGGCTTCCAGGAAGTCGACGAGTTGTTCCCGGCGCGCATCGGTGACCCGCCCGACCATGCCGAAATCCATGATTCCCAGCACGTTGCCGGGCTGATAGATGACGTTGCCGGGATGCGGGTCGGCATGGAAATGGCCGTCGATCAGGATCATCTGGAGCACGGCATCGGCGCCGCGCGCGGCGAGTAGCGGCAAGTCATAACCTTCGGCGCGGGCGCGGGCGAAATCGTTGCCGGGGATGCCGACCAGTTCCTCCTGCACGTTCACCCCGTCACCGCAGTATTCCCAGAATACTTTCGGGATATGTACCGTCGGGTCGTTCTCGAAACGCTGGCCGAAGGTATCCAGGTTGCGCGCTTCCTTGATTAAATCCAGTTCGCGCAGCAAGGAGCGGCGCAACTGGCCGACGATCTGAACCGGGTGATAACGGCGTGCGTCCGCCACTTCGAGTTCCAGTAATTTGGCCAGATGCACCAGCAGGCGGAGGTCCGCTTCGATCTTCTCCTCGATGTTCGGGCGACGCACTTTAACCACCACCCGGGTGCCGTCTTGCAGGGTGGCGCGATGCACCTGGGCGATGGAGGCCGCGGCAAAAACTTCGGTCTCGAACGTGGCGAAAACCTCTTCAACCGGCTTGCCCCAGATAGCCTCCAGGTGTGGCCGCAATTCGTCGAACGGCACCGGCGGCACATGGCTGTGCAGGCGCTCGAACTCCGCGATCCAGGCCGGCGGAAATACGTCCACCCGTGTGGCCAGCTCCTGCCCCAGTTTGACGAAGGTGGGCCCCAGGTCGGTGAGCGCCAGGCGAATCCGCACCGGTAGATCGAGTTGGCTGATATCGCTGCTGGCCTGCCAGTGCAACAGGCGCCCGGCACGCTCCAGCAACCGCGCCACGCCCATCAGACGCACGACATCGCCCCAGCCGTAACGAATCAGGACAGCGGTAATTTCGTGCAGGCGCGGCAAATCGCGCACCATCGACAAGGTTTCACGCAGCATTTAGGGCCACCAATTCTTTATTCATCATGTAGATACGAATTCTCGTTAACGTGCTTTATCAGGACGACGGCACGATAGTAGACAAAGCTATCGCTTTAATGGCCTAATCGCGCAACTTTTTTGTGTCAGATTTCCCGACAGCCCCTCCCCCTATGCGTACCCTGTCGCTTCTCCTGCTCCTGGTCACCGCGCTCTCGGTCAACTCCATTTCTCAGGCGGAAGAAACCCTTTCCGAGAGTGTGGCATCCAAGGCCAAACCGCTGCTCAAGGCCCTCAGCATGATCGGCACTCCCTACAAATTCGGCAGCAACAACCCCGAGAAGGGGCTGGATTGCAGCGGTTTCGTCAAATATGTCTACAAGGAAACCGCGGACGTGAGGCTGCCGCGCAGCGCCAAGGACATGAGCCGTGAAGGCGAGGCGGTCGCCAGGGAAGCACTGGAGCCTGGCGATCTGGTGTTCTTCAACACCCGCAAGCAGCCTAATTCACATGTCGGCATCTATGCCGGCAACGGCGAATTCGTCCACGCCAGCAGTACCCGCACCAAACAAGTGACGGTTTCGCGCATGGACCAGAAGTATTGGGCAACGCGCTTCAACGGTGCACGCCGTGTATTGCCCACCCTTCCGTCGCTTCACTAAAGCCACCTTCCTGCTCGCCTTTCTGCCGCTGTTCGGGCAGGCCGCGCCCAGTGAAGAAGAGCTCTTCTTCAAGAACATATCCGAAGTCAACGACGGCGACTTGCGCTTCCTGACCAAGGCGCCGGACCGTTTGGCGCACCATCACCGGAACCACATCACCCTCACCCCGGCTAGCCTAGGCAGCGGCTGGGTAAGACTGGAACAGTGCCACCAGTATCTCGACCCGGTTCCGAGTTCCCAGATCGTTTACAACCAGGACCGCATCCGCGCGCTACGCATTGTCCGCGCGGAAAACATCGAACGCGCCTGGGTGCATGAACACAGCGTACAGATGGAAAACATCCGGCATGACGCCTTGCTCTGTATCGAGGCCGAATCACTTGCTTTGCAAAACGATGGGGCCAATGGCTACGTATTGCACAACGGCCCCTATATGCGCCGCTTTCTCGATGGCTATTACCCGATGCGGGTATCGATGAGAGTCAGCCTGGGGGGGAGTGGCCTGCGCTTCGATTCATTGACCCCCGCCGCGCAACCTGGCTTCAACGTCCGTATCAGCCAGGCTGAAGTGGGGTATGACACCTGGTTCGAGGGCAGACTGACTACCGCCATCCGCTTCGTCGAGACAGGCCAATAGCCACTAGATAGAGCGCCGTAGGTTGGGCAAAGCTAAGCGTGCCCAACAACCCGTCGCCTAGATAGAGTGGCTCGTGATTTCGCGGCATGGCGCCGTAGGTTGGGCAAAGCGAAGCGTGCCCAACATCGCGACGGTTCGTTGGGCACGCTTCGCTTTGCCCAACCTACGCCACTACCGCCAGCCACGCCCTACAGACTTCCCAGCCAGAGCAGCCCCACGACCGCCAGCCAGAGCATGGCGGCGCGCCAGACCAGGGCGACGGCACGCCCGATACTGTCCGGGCTGGCG
>JAUXXW010000031.1 GCA_030684775.1 Pseudomonadota bacterium | reverse complement strand
AGGATGTGGTGAGCGATAGCGAACCGCATCAACCTGGCACGCGCGGCATGATGCGGTTCGCTATCGCTCACCACATCCTACAACGGCAATCTGACCTCGACCCGGAGGCCACCACCGGGCGCGTCATCCAGAGTGATCTTGCCGCCATGCAGGTCCACCACCTGCTTGACGATGGCCAGGCCGAGGCCGCTGCCGGGAATTTCGGCGCCAGCCAAACGTTGGAAGCGCCCGAACACCCGCTCGCGCTCGGCGGCGGGGATGCCGGGGCCGCTGTCGCTGACGCTGAGCCACGCCATGCCGGCCTGTTCGCGCAGTTCCACATCGACGCGGCCGCCGCCGGGGGTGTAGCGCACCGCGTTGTCGAGCAGATTGCCCAGCATCATGCGCAGGCTCTCGGCCTGGCCGGTGAGGGCGAGGGCCGCGCACTCGCCGACGCCGAGGTCGATGTCGCGCGCCTCGGCCAGGGTCGAGACATCCGCCACCGTCCGCTTCACCAGGGCGTCCAGCGCCAGCGGCGCGAACACCGCCTGGCGCGCGGCTGGTTCCAGGCGCGCCATGCCCAGCAACTGATCGACCAGATGCGCGGCCCGGTCCACCCCGTTGACAAGCTGCGTCAGGGCCGCCTCGCGTTCCACTTCGTTGTCCGTTCGGCGCGCGATCTGGGCTTGCAGTTTGACGGCGGTGAGCGGCGTGCGCAGTTCGTGCGCGGCATCGGCGATGAAGCGGCGCTGTGAAACCAGCGCCTGGTCCAGGCGCACCAGCAGGTCGTTCAGGGTTTCCACCAAGGGCGCGACTTCGTCCGGCAGGCTGCGGCTGTCCAGTGCGTGCAAACTCTGCACGCCGCGCCGGCCGATCTCGCCGCGCACCTGCTCCAGCGGCGCCAGCGCGCGCGTCACGGCGGCGCGTATCAGCAGGCCCAGCACCACCACCAACACCCCCATCGGCAGCAACAACCAGGGTGCGATGGTGGCGAAGCGGCGGGCGCGATTGGCCGAGGTGGTCGCCACCTGGATGGTCAGCCCACCTTCCTTGAGGGTGTAAACACGCCATTCCGTGTTCTCCCAGGTGAGGATATGCAAGCCAGGCTCCTGGCGTGGCGGCCCGACATCACTGAGGGAGGAGAAAAACAGACTGCCGTCGGCGGCCCAGATCTGGCTGACGAACTGGCCATGATCGTTGCGTACCTCTTCCTCGTTCTCGTATTCGATGCCGTGGCGCACCACGGAGTAGGCAATCTGCTCCAGGCCGTAATCGCGGATGCGGTTGAACGCATCCCAGGCCAGCAGATAAGTGATGACGCTGGCCAGAAAACCAGTCAACAGCAGCGCGCTGATCTGCCAGAGGAGGAGCCGGCCACGTATCGAGTTCATGCGGTCAGAACCGTAGGTTGGGCAAAGCGAAGCGTGCCCAACATGCAACGGTTGTCTGTTGGGCACGCCAAGGCTTTTCCCAACCTACGAATCGGCCTCCGCGGCGCGGAATTCGGATTCATGGAGTTAGAACCGTAGGTTGGGCAAAGCGAAGCGTGCCCAACATGCAACGGTTGTCTGTTGGGCACGCCAAGGCTTTGCCCAACCTACGAATGGGCCTCCGCGGCGCGGAATTCGGATTCATGGAGTTAGAACCGTAGGTTGGGCAAAGCGAAGCGTGCCCAACATGCAACGGTTGCCAGTGGCGTGGAATTCGGATTCATGGGGCGGCGGGTGGCGGTTCCACCAACTTGTACCCGACCCCGCGCACATTGCGTATCCAGGCCGTGCCCAATTTGCGGCGCAGGTTATGGAGGTGCACCTCGACCGCGTTGCTGGCGACTTCCTCATCCCAGCCGTAGAGGCGATCTTCCAGTTGTTCGCGTGAGAACACCGTGCCCGGTTTCTCGAATAGCGCGGCCAAAAGGGAGAACTCGCGTTGTGACAGGAGCAACGGTCGGCCATCCAGCGTGGCCTCGCGGCTGAGGGGGTTCACGCATAGCGCGCCCAGGCGCATTTCCGGCTGCTTGCGCCCCAAGTGGCGGCGTTGCAGGGCATGGACCCGGGCGATGAGTTCATCCAGGTCGAAGGGTTTGGTGAGGTAGTCGTCGGCGCCCAGATTGAGGCCGGAAATGCGATCCGCCACCGTATCGCGCGCGGTGACGACCAGCACCGGAAGGTCGAGATTGCCGTGGCGCAGTTCCTTGAGCAGGGCAACGCCATCGAGTTGCGGCAGGCCAAGGTCGAGCAGCAACAGACCGTAGCCACCACCGTTCAATGCCGCGCGCGCCGAACGGCCATCCCGCACCCAGTCCACGACAAAACCGGCGAGCTTGAGCCCGCGCACCATGCTCGCGCCGATCATGGGGTCGTCTTCGGCCAGGAGGAGTTTCATTGGGCGATTATCAGGGACGAGTTACTAAAACGATGGACGTAAAAAAGCGGGGCAAGCCCCGCTTTTTTGTCCAGCTTGAAGTGCCGATTACTTGGCGGCAGCGGGAGCGGCTGCGTCAGCTTTCTTGTCTTTCTTGGCCATCTTGGCGGGCTTGGCATCAGCGGCGGGAGCAGCTTTTGCATCGGCGGCGGGAGCGGCGGCGGCCGCGGCGGGGGCAGCCTTGGCATCAGCCTTGGCGGTGGAGGAAGCCTGGGCGGCGCCGAAAGCGAACATGGAAGCGGCGGCGAGCAGAGCGATCAGGGTCTTGTTCATGGGAAGTCTCCTAGAGGGATTGGGTTGCGCCAGGCACAGCGCTTGGCTGGAGCGCATTCTCCAAAGCAAGACTTAACGAACACTTAAGGCATGAGGGTTTTTGAAGTTTTCGACACCGGAAATAGAAACCCCCCGGACAAGCCGGGGGGCGGTGCCCATCACCGAAGCAATGGGCGGGGGGGAGGACGGGCCGACGCGGAGGGCTTGTCGGGTTGCGGTATCCTAGCCGCGCCAACTTACAGCCTCCTTACACCGTGCGCGTACTTATCGTCGAAGACGATCCTCTCCTGCAAGACAGCCTGACCCGCGCCATGCGCGCGGCGGGTTACGCCAGCGACCAGGCCGGGGACGGCGAGATGGCCCTGAGCCTGCTGCGTGGTGGTGGTTTCGATCTGGTCATCCTCGATCTCGGCCTGCCGAAGATGGATGGCTTGCAGGTGCTGCGCGAGATGCGCGGCGCGGGTTGTCTCGCGGCGGTGCTGATTCTGACCGCGCGCGATGGCGTCGAAGACCGCGTGAAAGGCCTTGATCTGGGCGCCGACGACTACCTCACCAAGCCGTTTTCGGTGGCGGAACTCGAAGCGCGGGCGCGCGCGCTGTTGCGGCGCGGCCAGGGCGGCACGCCGCTGCTGAGCTGCGGCACCCTGGCCTATGACACGGTGGGGCGCCGCGCCACGCTGGGCAATGAACCGCTGGAATTGTCGTTGCGTGAGCTGTCGGTGCTGGAAACGCTGCTGTTTCGCCAGGGCAAGGTGGTGAGCAAGGAACAACTCATCGAAAGCCTGTGCGGCTACAGCGAGGAAGTCAGCGGCAACGCCATCGAGGTCTACGTCCACCGCCTGCGCAAGAAGCTGGAACCGGCCGGCGTCAGCATCCGCACCATGCGCGGTCTGGGTTACTTATTGGGCGAGCAGTAGCTTGGGCAAAGCGCCGCGTGCCCAACAAACCGCAGCAATGTGAATCCGCGCATGGAAGAAGACGACATCCCCTCGCTACGTCACCGTCTGGTGAACTGGCTGTTCACACCGTTGTACCTGTGGTTGCTGTTTTCCACAGTCACCGGCTATCTGGCGGCGGTGAACTTGGCCAACCGGCCCTACGACCTGGTTTTGCAGGAGCGCGCCAAGCTGCTCGCCAGCCGTTACAACCTGGTGCAGGGCATCACGGAATTCGAGCTGGCCAAGCTGTTTCCCGAAGCGGAAGGCGAATTCCTGTTCGCCCTGTATGACAGCAAAGGGCAACGTCTGGCCAGCAGCGGCCATCTACCCACGCCGCGCCCCGCCGACTTCCGCGCCACGGCGGTGGTGCTGCGCAATGCCCAGTTCGCGGAGCGCAAGCTGCGCCTGCTCACCTTGCGCACACCCGGCCCCGATGGCGATCTCCTGCTGGTGCAGGCGGCCGAGCCGGTGCAGGCGCGCCTGGAACTCGGGCGCAGCATCCTGGGCAACATCGTGATTCCCCAATTCATCTTCATCCTGATTGCCGGCGTGGCGGTCTGGATCGGTCTGAAGAAGGGCCTGGCCCCCCTGGAACGCCTGCGCCGGCAGGTGGCCAACCGCCCGCGCGACGACCTCCGCCCGCTCGACGAAACCCTGGCGCCCAACGAAGTACGCCCGCTGATCCGCGAAGTGAACGCGCTGATCGAACGCCTGAAATTCCTCATGGAGGGGCAGCGCCGCTTCGTCGCCGACGCCGCGCACCAACTGCGCACTCCCTTCGCCGGCTTGCGCGCGCAGGCGGAACTGGCGCGCCGCGAAGAGGCCTCGGCGCCGGTGAAGGAAGCCCTGGAGCGCATCTGCATGGGCGCACAACGCTGTAGCCGCCTGGTCACACAACTGCTGACCCTGGCGCGCAACGAGCCGGAAGCCCGCCTGCAAGCCCCGCTGGAACTGCTCGATCTCGCCCGCATCGCCCAGGAAGCCGCCAGCCATTGGGCGCCGGAGGCCCTGCGCCGCGACATCGACCTCGGCTTCGAGGAAGACGGCCGGCAACTGCCGTTGAAAGGCGACGAGGCTGGCCTGCGCGACCTGATCGACAACCTGATCGACAACGCCATCCATTACACCCCGGCTGGCGGCCACGTCACCGTGCGCGTGGGCTATGACCAGGGCGCCTGGCTCAAGGTGGAAGACGATGGCCCCGGCATTCCGCCGGAACAACGCAGCCAGGTGTTCGAACGCTTCCACCGCATCCCCGGCAGCGGCCTGCCCGGCAGCGGCCTCGGCCTGGCCATCGTGCGTGAAGTCGTGGCGCGCCATGGCGCTGATCTGGAACTGAGCGACGCCGGCGGCGGCAAGGGCGCAATGTTCACGGTGCGCTTTCCGCACCACGGCAGTGGACGATAAATCCCCTCTTTGAAAAAGTCGTAGGTTGGGCAATGCGCAGCGTGCCCAACATGGCGAGGGTTGTTGGGCACGCTGCGCTTTGCCCAACCTACGCTGCTGAGACGGCTTGCGTTGCGCGTGTGCGAGCGTCCGAAAATCCCCCTCGATCCCCCTTTGAAAAAGGGGGAAGTGCCCTCCGTCAGCGCAACCAGTCCCCCCTTTCCCAAAGGGGGGCCAGGGGGGATTTCTCCACGCGTTGCGCGACCGCGACGGTTGCCAAATCCCCCTCGATCCCCCTTTGAAAAAGGGGGAAGTGCCCTCCGTCAGCGCAACCAGTCCCCCCCTTTCCCAAAGGGG
>JAUXXW010000024.1 GCA_030684775.1 Pseudomonadota bacterium | reverse complement strand
ATCGACGAACTGCGCGAGATCCAGGCGCAAATGCTGGAGTGCCTGGACCAGGCCAAGCGCCTGATCAAACAGAGCGGCCAGGACATCACCCTGCAACGGGCCGAGGCCTACTGGCTCGCCCACGCCAAGATCGCCCTGACCAACGACCACGCTTACCTGGGCGGCTCGATGTGCTCGATGGAAGACACCATCGCGGAAATCGAAGGGGCAGCCGAGGACGACGACGAGGACTGATCGAGATCGGGAAGCCCGGTGAAATGCTTGGCTTCCCGCTCGAACAGCGCGTTCATACCGACACCATCAACGACCCCAGAAGGACACGACCATGAACCAGATCGACACCCTTTACACCCGGATCGCCCAGAAGCACCTGCGCATCGACACCCTGGAAACCCGCAAGTCGGACAGTCTCGACTTCCACGACGTGGCGGTTTGGAGCCTCCGCGACGCCCTGGAAGCCGCGTTCAAGGCGGGCGCGGAATTCGGCATGAACGTGTCGCGCCCCTCCGAGCGGGAAATTGCCCGCGGTAACTGAACGAATCAAAGCCAGGTGGAACGCTTGGCTTCACCTCGGAACAGCGCGTTCATGAACACACCATCAACCAGCAGCAAGGAGCACGACATGACCACCAGCAACAAACTCACCGACACCCAAACCACCGTCCTGACCCAGGCCGCCTACCGGCCCGACGGCGACATCGAACCCATGCCGCCCACCCTGAGGGGCGGCGCGCGGGCCAAGGTGATCGACGGACTCGCCTCGCGCGGCCTGATCATTGAGCAGGACGGCAAGCATGTCCTCACCGACGACGGCTACGCCGCCATTGGCCGCACACGCCCCGCGCCCATCACGCCGGCAACACACGATGCCATCATCAGCAACGCCGAGGCGGCGCAATACGGCGCCAGCCAGGTTCTGCTGGACGAGATCGGTGGCGAAGATCCCACCGACGCGGAAATCGATGCCAGCAACGACGTCGACCCCGAGATCGAGGCCGCCGTGGCCGCCATCGAGGCCCAGGCGCACGCCGAGCCCAAGCCCCGCACCCGCGACAACAGCAAGCAGGCGCAGGTGGTCGCGATGCTGAAGCGCCCCGAGGGCGCGACGATTCCCCAGGTCATGGCCATCACCGGCTGGCAGGCGCACACGGTACGCGGCACCTTCGCCGGGGCCTTCAAGAAGAAGCTGGGCCTGAACCTGATCTCGGAGAAGGTCCAGGGCGGTGACCGGGTCTATCGCGTAGGTTGAACGGGAGCCACGACCATGCCGAATCTCATCCAGATTATGGAATCGCTTCGCGAGCAGCCGCGCCCGCTCAACGCCGAGGAGGACGCTTATCTGAACACCCTCATGGTCGAAGTCGCGGGCGCCGAGAACGATGCCCAGCGCTGGCGCATCCTTGAACGCGAAGGCATGAACCGCATCAACATCGATGCCTACGGGTTTGACGCCGATGTTCTGGCCCATGTCTTTAAATTGCGCCGGGCGTCGATGAATTGAATAGCTTGGCTTATCAATCACACAGCGCGTTCATGAGGGCGTCATCCACGTCCCCAGGAGCTACCAGATGGACTTCCACCTCTACAAAGCCACGCGCGCCGACGGCACGGTCTACTTCTTTCACCATCGCAGCATGGAGGAGGCCAAGGCCTTCGCCAGCGATGCGGTCAATGTCATCGATTGCCATAGCCCGGAGGTCGCGCAATGAACAGCATCGACCTCCTGGGGCAAAGACTCGGTACGGCCGCCCTGACTACCCTGGTGCGCCTGTGCCCGGAGGTCAGGGCCGCCAACCCGGCGCGACAGGAGGCCGCGTGTGCCGCGATGCGCGCCAAATCCAAGGAAGCCATCGATGAGTTGCTGGACGACGCCAACGCCGCGCCCTGGTTGGCCGAGGTGGCCTTTGCCAGCGCGGTGCTGACCCTCGCCAACGAAGGCATCAAGGTGTTGCGCGGCTGTTGATCAGCACTTCGGGAAAGCGGGTGAATGCGCTTGGCTTATCGAGCACACAGCGCGTTCATCCTGGCATCACCGGATCCAACCCAGGAGCAGCCCATGAGCATCACCCTGCAGATCGACCGCCAGCGTGACATCAATCTCAACTACAACAACCGCAACGCAGCCCTCGTTCTGGGCCTGCTCGGTATCGACGCCGAAGCCGGCTACGGGCACATCACGCTGAATGAGATTCCCCAGGCCCGACGCGCCATCCTCGTGGCACTCAATGGCGCGACCCCGTTGCCCAGCGTCGCGCAGGAAGTGGAGTTTGTAACCTCCGTGATTGACCAGGTCGGTATGCCGACTATCAGCAGGTCGCTGCGCTACCTCGATCCCGGCATCGACCAGGATGGCGTAGAACGCCGCCTACGCGAGGTAGCCGCCTTGCTGGCGCAGGCCAGCGAACTGCAATCCGATGTTTCCTGGTACTGAATTTCAATCGAAATAAGCTTGGCTTCCCTGGCACACAGCGCGTTCATGCGGATGTCGATTACCCCCCAACGCACCAGGAGAACCGCCATGACGACCATGACCATCAGCATCGAACGCACCCCACGCACCCTGAACTTCGGTGGCACCG
>JAUXXW010000023.1 GCA_030684775.1 Pseudomonadota bacterium | reverse complement strand
TCTCTACTGATTTGTGTAAGCATTAGGTTTTACTTTCGCTTAAGTCAGACTACATATAGCAGCCTAACCACTCGACCCAATGCCCACACTTAAAGGCTGTAAGCAACTTGTTAAAGAACTGTTTTTAAACCACTTTCTACTGCTTTCCCGTACTCCCCGCCGCTTCGTTTCAGCAGCGAGAGGCCGGCATTCTACAGACTTCTAAAACCCCGTCAACTCGTTTTTTTAAGAAGTTTTTTGAAAACCACTTAAAACAAATCAACGAACTAAAAACTGGTTGCGGGGACAGGATTTGAACCTGTGACCTTCGGGTTATGAGCCCGACGAGCTGCCAGACTGCTCCACCCCGCGTTAGGAGTCCGCCACTATAGGGGCATCGAAGGGGTGTGTCAACAGTGTTTCCTGTTTGCTTGCGACAAGATGCCCAATTAGCATCCCTTCATCGCTGATTCCACGGGTGTTGAGCATGTTTTTTTCCTTTTCCGTCGCGCGTTTACCGCGCATCGACTTTGGTGCGGGCCGTATCGCCAGCGTCCCTGATCTGGTCGCTAGTTATGGAACCAATGTTCTTATCGTGACCGGGTCACGCTCATTCGTGGAAAACGCGGCCTGGGATGACTTGGCTCGCGCCCTGAAGCAGCGACATATCCACTGGCAACGGGTTCATGTCGCGGGTGAACCCTCACCTGAGCTGGTTGATGCCACGGTAGCTGCCTACCTTGGCGCGAGGTTCGACTGCGTTCTCGGCATCGGCGGTGGCAGCGCGCTGGATGCCGCCAAGGCCATTGCCGGCCTGCTGCGGCCAGGCAACTCCGTACTCGACCATCTCGAAGGTGTTGGGCCGGAGCATCCTTATATCGGCCCGGCCACTCCCTTCATCGCCGTACCGACCACCGCCGGGACAGGCTCGGAAGCGACCAAGAATGCCGTGCTCAGCATTCATGGCGCCGATGGCTTCAAGAAATCATTTCGTGATGACAAGCTGGTGGCTGAACACGCGGTGATCGACCCCGATCTGCTGGCGTCGTGCCCGCTTGGTGTGCTCGCGGCGAATGGCATGGATGCGTTCACCCAGCTGTTGGAGTCCTTTGTTTCAAGCAACGCCAGTCCCTTCACCGACGCCCTTGCCTTGTCGGGCATGTTGGCCGTTCGCGATGCTTTGCTGCCTTGGTATGAAGGCAAGGGCGACCTTGCCGCGCATCGTGCGAACATGGCCTACGCCGCGCTGCTTTCGGGAATCACGCTGGCCCAGGTAGGCCTGGGGTCGGTTCACGGCCTGGCCTCGCCATTGGGCGCCTTTTTCCCGATTCCGCACGGCGTGGTGTGCGGCACGTTGGTGGCCGAAGCCACGCGCTTGAATCTAGCGGCTCTGCGTCAACGCGCGCCTGAACATGGTGCATTGCGCCGCTACGCGGACGTGGGCCGATTGATGACGGCTCGCACACTCACCGATGACGAAGCCCGGACGGTGCTGGTGACACTATTGGAAGACTGGACACGGCGGCTCGACCTGCCGCGCCTGGGCGCCTATGGCGTCACGGAAGCGGATATGGAGCGCATCGTCGCCAACAGCCGCGGATCAAGCATGAAGACCAACCCCATCGTTCTTGGCGATGAGGAAATAGCCGGCCTGGTGCGAGCGCGGCTTTAGTCTTCCTCGCCGCCCACCACCCGCCGCACCACCTCGGGAGGGAAACCGCGACCCAATAAAAAACGCTGCTGTTTGGCGCGTTCTTTCGCATCCACAGGCGGATTGCCGAATTTCTTCAACCAGACTCCGCGCGCGGCGGCCAGATCGCCATCGCGGGCCTGCGTGACAACTTCAGCCAGAATCGCATCCGGCACCCCTTTTTCCCGTAATTCCGATTTAAGCCGCACGCTGCCGTGGCGGCCGGCACGGCTGTGCGCCAGCGCCTCGGCATAACGCGAATTGGAGAGCAGGTTTTCCAGTTCCAGTTGATCGAGCAAGGCGTCGATTGCATCCGCCTCCTCGTCTGGCGCCAGTTTGCGGACCAACTTCTGAGCCAACTCGGCGCGGCTGTGTTCCCGCCGCGCCAAATAATTCATGGCCCGTTCGCGCAGCGTCACGTCGCGCTGGCCACCGCTGCCGGCTTCACACCGAGTTGTTCGCGAATCTTGGCTTCGATTTCCAGGGCGATTTCCGGATGCGAGCGCAGGTACTCGCGCGCGTTGTCCTTGCCCTGGCCGATTTTCTCGCCCTGATAGGCATACCAGGCACCCGATTTGTCGACGAACTTCTGGGCCACGCCCATCTCGATAATCTCGCCTTCGCGCGAGACACCTTCGCCGTAGAGGATGTCGAAGATGGCCTCCTTGAATGGCGGCGATACCTTGTTCTTGACCACTTTCACCCGGGTTTCCGAACCCACCACTTCGTCACCCTTCTTGATCGCGCCGATGCGGCGAATATCGAGGCGCACGGAGGCGTAGAACTTGAGCGCATTACCGCCGGTGGTGGTTTCCGGGCTGCCGAACATCACGCCGATCTTCATGCGGATCTGGTTGATGAAGATGACCAGGGTATTGGTGCGCTTGATGTTGGCGGTGAGCTTGCGCAGTGCCTGACTCATCAAGCGTGCCTGCAAGCCCATATGGGAATCGCCCATTTCGCCCTCGATCTCGGCCTTGGGCGTCAACGCCGCAACCGAGTCGATGACGACCACATCCACAGCACCTGAGCGCACCAGCATGTCCGCAATTTCCAGAGCCTGTTCGCCGGTATCCGGCTGGGAAATGAGCAGTTCCGAGACGTTGACGCCGAGCTTCTGCGCATATTGCGGGTCGAGCGCATGTTCCGCGTCGATGAAAGCCGCCGTGCCGCCTATTTTCTGCATCTGGGCAATCACCGACAGGGTCAGCGTGGTCTTGCCGCTGGACTCCGGGCCGTATATTTCCACTACCCGGCCGCGCGGCAGGCCGCCGATGCCGAGCGCAACATCCAGGCCCAGGGAGCCGGTGGAAACGGCCTGTATGTCGTCAGCGATGCTGCCATCGCCCATACGCATGATGGAGCCTTTGCCGAACTGTTTTTCGATCTGCGCGAGTGCGGCGGTGAGCGCCTTGCTGCGGTTTTCATCCATGTTTGTTTCCTCCTGATTGAGCCGGGCGATTATGTCATGAGGGCCAGCATCTTCCTGAGCGCGAGTTCTACCGATTGCGCGCGGATCTGCTGACGGGCGCCGGGAAATTGCCGCCGCGCCGTGACCACCCCCGCGCCGGCGCGCGCCCAGGCAAAACACACCGTGCCGACGGGTTTATCAGGGGTACCGCCACTCGGCCCGGCGATGCCGGTGATGGCGAAAGCCGCCTGCGCCCGGCTATGCGTCAGGGCACCTAGCGCCATTTCGGCCGCTGTTTCCTCGCTCACCGCACCGAAGGCTTCCAGAGTTTCCGCTCGCACGCCCAGCATCTCCATCTTGGCTTCGTTGCTGTAGGTGATGAAACCGCGCTCGAACCACTGGGAACTGCCGGCGACGGCAGTCGCCACCTGCGCCGCCCAGCCACCGGTGCAAGACTCCGCTGTCGCCAGCTTCCAACCGCGCTGGAGCAGAGCCACGCCTAGTTCGGCGGCTAGCGCTTCCAGTTCAGCCTGGGTTACATCCATCTTGCCACCGCCAACAGCACCAGAATCGCGTAAACCGCCGCCAACACATCGTCCAGCATCACCCCGAAACCGCCCGGCACGCGCGCGTCCAGCCAGCCTATGGGAAACGGCTTCCAGATATCGAACAGGCGGAACAGCGCAAAGGCCAGCGCATAACCGAACAGCGTCGGTGGCGCAAACGGCAGCACCATGAGGAAAGCCGCCACTTCGTCCCAAACCAGACCGCCGTGATCATGTACACCCAGCGCACGGCCGGCCACATCACAGGCCCAGACGCCAACCACCAGGAACAACGCGATCCAGGCCCAGTACAGCGGTGAGTCGGCCAGCAACCAGAACAGGGGGAAGCCGACCAGGGTACCGACCGTGCCGGGCGCCTTGGGTGAGAGGCCGGCACCGAAACCGAGGGCGAGAAAGTGGGCGGGGTGGGCGAGGAGGAAAGCCAAAGTTGGTCGAGTAGCTGACGTTGCTCCCCCTCCCCCGGGGGGGGAGGGAAGATGACTATTTGAAGTGGTCAAAGCCGGTGTCCTCCAAACGCATTACCAAACCATCAGCCGACAACATCCGCAATCCAGGTTCGGCCGTGATGTGGCCGATGCGCGTCACATGCACCCCGGCCGCCGCAGCGGCGGCCAGCACCCCATGCGTGCGTTCCGGCGCGGCGGTGAAGCAGAGTTCGTAATCGTCGCCGCCGGCCAGCAGACAGCGTTGCATCAAGATATGGGGAAGACGCCTGGCCACGCTGGGATGCGCGGGCAGGAGCGCGTATTCAATTTCGGCGCCGACATCGGAACATACCAGGATGTGCCCGAGATCCGCCAGCAGGCCATCGGAAATGTCGATGGCGGCGTGCGCCACGCCTAGCAGAGCCCGTCCCAGGGCCACACGCGGTTCCGGGGCATGGAGACGGGTGAGACAGGACTCGATTTCCTCCGCATCGGCCAGATCGACTTCGCCCAACAGGGTGCGCAGGCCCAGTGCCGCGCCGCCGAGGTCGCCGGAAACCCAGATGTCGTCGCCGACACGCGCGGCGGAACGGCGCAAAGCCTGGCCGGCCGGCACTTCGCCGAGGATGGTCACGTTCAGATTGAGCGGGCCGCGGGTGGTATCACCGCCTACCAGACTCACATCGAAGCGCGCGGCCATGTCGAACAAGCCCCGGCTGAACACTTCAAGCCATCCCGCTTCGGCGGCGGGCAAGGCCAGCGAAAGCGTGGCCCAGCGTGGGGTGGCCCCCATCGCCGCGAGATCGGACAAATTCACCGCGAGGGTTTTGTGGCCCAGCAGATAGGGGTCCACATCGGGAAAGAAATGCTGGCCCGATACCAGCATGTCCGTCGACACCGCCAGTTCCATGCCCGGCGACACCGCAAGCAGGGCCGCGTCGTCCCCCACGCCAAGCACCGCGTTGGGCGCGGGGCGGGTGAAGAAACGGGTGATCAGGTCGAATTCGGAGGGCATCGCGCGCCGGGTCTTCAATCTAATCACAGGAACGAAGCCGGCTGGAAGCCGGCGCTACAGTGGTCACCGACCGGCGGCGTCCAGTTCCACCGCGCGCGCCACGCGGGCCAGTTTATCCAGCACGCCGTTGACGAACTTGTGGCCGTCGGTGCCACCGTACGACTTGGCCAGGTTCACCGATTCATTGATGCACACCTTGTAGGGCACGTTGGGGCTGTGGCTGAGTTCATAGGCACCGATCAGCAGGGCGGCGTGTTCCACCGGGGAAAGCTCGCTCACCGGGCGATCGAGATGCGGCTCCAGGGCCGTATCCAGTGCCGACATCCGCTTCAGCACCCCCTCCAGCAATTCCCTGAAGAAACTCGTATTGGCTTCGGCGTATTCCCTGGACTCCTCGGCAAAGCCGACCAGGCCGGGGTAATCGGTGCCCGCCGACAGGCGTTCGTAAAGCGCGCGCAGCACCAGTTCGCGGGAAATCTGGCGGCTACCGCGTCCGGTTCCAGCGGCTCTTGAAGGTTTATCGGCGCTCATTACAGCGCCTGGAGCAGGCGCACCATCTCGATGGCGACACGACCGGCTTCCGCGCCCTTCTCCGACATGCGCGCGGTGGCTTGATGTTCGGTATCGGTGGTGAGAATGGCGTTGGCGATGGGCACGCCGGTATCCAGGCCCACCCGCATGATGCCGGAGGCGGATTCGTTGGAGACCACTTCAAAATGGTAAGTATCGCCACGCACCACGGAGCCCAGGGCGATCAGCGCATCGTACTTGCCGGTTTCCGCCATCTTCTTCAGGGTCAACGGGATTTCCAGGGCACCGGAAACGGTCGCGATGCGGATGTCCTCCAGCCCCACGCCATGCTTGACCAGCGACGCCTTGCAGGAAGAAAGGAGTCCTTCGCAGATGTCGATATTGAAGCGGCTCATGACGATGCCGATCTTCAGTCCCTTGCCGTCTTCGTTTGGTTCGAATTCAAAAATCTGTGCGTAACGGCCCATTTCAGTTTTCTTCCTGTTCCAAATAGCCCGTCACTTCCAGGCCGAAGCCGTCCATGGCCGGCATCTTGCGGGGGGTGGCGAGGAGTTTCATTTTGCCGACACCGAGATCGCGCAGGATCTGCGCGCCGGTGCCGTAATTGCGTAGATCGAATTTCTTCGTCGGCGCGGCGTTGGTCGTCGGCAGCGCGCGGCTGGCGAGATCATCAGCGGATTCCGGGCGATGCAGCAGCACCAGTACGCCCGCCTTATCATTCGCGGCGGCAGCGGCGATGAGCTTGAGCGCGGCGGGCACCGAATAGGCATGGCCAGCCGCGTTCATATCGAGCGCGTCGATCAGCGACACCGGCTCATGCACCCGCACCAGGGCTTCGCTATCGGCGCGGATGTCGCCCTTGGACAAAGCCAGGTGAGTCGCGCGGCTGACCTTGTCGCGATAAACCGTCAGGAGGAATTCGCCGTAGGGCGTGGTTATCGTGCGCGCGCCCTCGCGCTGTACCAGGCTTTCGTTGGCGGCGCGGTAGTGGATCAGGTCGGCGATGGCGCCGATCTTGAGGCCATGTTCCTGGCTGAATTCCAGCAGGTCCGGCAGGCGCGCCATGGTGCCGTCTTCTTTCAGGATTTCGCAGATCACCGAGGCCGGCACCAGTCCCGCCATGCCGACCAGGTCGCAACCCGCTTCCGTGTGCCCGGCGCGCACCAGCACGCCGCCCGGCTGCGCGCGCAGCGGAAAAATATGGCCCGGCTGGACGATGTCGGTAGGCAGTGCGTTCCTGGCCACCGCCGCCTGGATGGTGGCGGCGCGGTCGGCGGCGGAAATGCCGGTAGTCACGCCCTCCGCCGCTTCGATGGAAACTGTGAAGGCGGTGCCATGCGGAGTCTGGTTGTCGCTCACCATTTGTTTCAGGCCCAACTGGCGGCAGCGGGCATCGGTCAAAGTCAGGCAGACCAGACCGCGCGCGTGGCGAACCATGAAGTTGATGGCTTCCGGGGTGACATGCTCGGCGGCCATCACCAGATCGCCCTCGTTCTCGCGATCCTCCTCGTCAACCAGGATGACCATGCGGCCGGCTTTCAGCTCGGCGACGATTTCTTCGATGGGGGCGAGGCTCATGTCAGTACCGCCGGGCCGTCCCAAGGTACTGACCATCCCCCTCGGGGGGGTGAGGCAGGGAATTCGCGGCGCACTGCGCCGTGTCTGCCGAACGGCCCGGCGCACCGCACGGGCCTCCGCGAACTTGTGAGCGTGGGGGTCGTCATATTTCAATCCTTGTCTTGTTCGTGTACGTAATTCATCAGGCGGTCGGCGTAGCGGGCCAGCATGTCGGCTTCCAGGTTCACCTTGCTACCGGCCCGCAAACTCTTGAGCATGGTCTGTTCCAGCGTATGGGGGATGAGGTTGATGGAAAAATCGGTGCCCCGCACCGTGTTCACCGTGAGTGAAACCCCGTTCACCGCCACCGACCCTTTGCTGGCCAGATAGCGCGCCATGGAACCAGGGGCACGGATGTCCAGGCGCCAGCTACTCTCCTCGCCCGCGGCAACCGGCGCGAAGTGCAGCACCTCGCCGACGCCGTCGACATGCCCGGAGACCAGATGGCCGCCAAGGCGGTCGGACAGGCGCATGGCCATTTCCAGATTGATCTTGTCGCCCGGCGCAAAGCCGATGGTGCAGGAGAAGGTTTCGGCGGAGACATCGACGCTGAAACTGCCTGCGGTCTTCTCCACCACGGTGAGGCAAACGCCGTTGCAGGCGATGGAATCGCCCAGCTTCGCTTCGAACAGATCGAGCCCGCCCGCCGCGACGGTGACACGCGCATCGCCACCGCTGGTTTCCACGAGATTTGAGATGTGGCCGACGGCCTGGATGATTCCGGTGAACATGATGAGTGCCGATGATGGGCACGAAAACGCGCCCAAGCCGTGAAGAAAGGCGCGCATTTTAGGGTTTTGCGCTTCGCATTGGAAATCCGGCTTGTTTCCTGCTCTCTTGGCGCGGCGATAACTCCACTTTTCCCGGCATTCACGGCTGTACTCACAGCGGCAAACCGGCCCGACCAAGCCCTGCTTCCCCACTCAGATAGTCCCAGTCTATTCGTTCATAAGAACTTTCGATTAAACCAATATCGCGGGGCCAAGGGCTTTGCGAGTAACATTCGCGCCTATTTTTGGCGGCGGTCCGTATGGTCAGTCGTCAGTCCGATTTCTCAAGCCTAGTTGCAAACCCTCACTCATCGGAGGCGATAAATGACGTCAGTAGTGGCGACCAACCAGACCATTCTGGTCGTGGGCGGCGGCATTTCCGGCATGACAGCCGCTCTGGAAGCGGCCGAAACCGGGAAGCAAGTCGTGCTGGTGGAAAGTAACCCGTACCTGGGCGGCCGTACCGTTCAGCTCTACCGTTATTTCCCCAAAATGTGCCATCCCACCTGCGGCCTGGAAATCAACCTGCGCCGTTTGAAGGCGAACCCGCGCATCCAGGTACTCACCCTCGCGGAAGTGACCGGTATCTCCGGCGGCAAGGGCGCTTACAGCGTCTCCGTGAAGCTGAAGCCGCGCTATGTGAACTCCAACTGCACTGCCTGCGGCGAATGCGGCAAGGCGGTTCAGACCGAGATCGACGACGCCTTCAACTACAACCTGGGCAAGATCAAGGCGGCCTACCTGCCGTCCAGCATGGCTTACCCGCAGCGTTACGTGATCGACCCGTCCATCATCGGCACTCCCGATGCGGAGCGTGCCAAGGCCGCCTGCAAGTACGACGCGGTTAATCTGGACGACCAGGAAGAAACCATCAGCCTGAACGCCGGCGCCATCGTCTGGGCCACCGGCTGGCAGCCCTACGCCGCCGAGAAAATCGTTTATTACGGCTACGACCGCTTCCCCAACGTCATCACCAACGTCGAGTTCGAGCGTCTGGCCGACCCGCACGGCCCCACCGGCGGCAAGATCCTGCGGCCAAGCGATGGCAAGGAAGCCAAGAACGTCGCCTTCATCCAGTGCGCCGGCTCGCGTGACGAAAATCACCTGCGCCATTGCTCGCGCTTCTGCTGCATGGGTTCGCTCAAGCAAACCCACTATGTGGAAGAAGCCTTCGGTGACGCCGGCAAGTCCACCATCTATTACATCGACATTCGCGCCATTGATCGTTTCGAAGACTTCTACCAGAAGGTACAAGCCAATCCGAACGTGTCCTTCGTCAAGTCCAAGGTCGCCCGCATCACCCAGGACAAGGAAGGCAACCCGGTCTGCAACGGCGTCAACGTCGAAGGTTACAAGCGCTACGCCACCGCCCACGATCTCGTGGTGCTGGCCGTGGGCATGGAACCGTCCGTGAAGGGAATCGACATCCCCGCCGAGGTGATGTCCGACTCTTCCGGCTTCATCATGGCCGACCCGGCCAACGCCGGCATCTTCGGCGCCGGCTGCGCCACCAATGCGCTGGATGTGAACCGCTCGGTGCAAAGCGCAACTGCTGCCGCGCTGCGTGCCATCCAGGTCGTCAACAAAGTTGCCCGTGCGGAGGTTTAAGACATGGCTGACGTAAAGACCGCTGCATATATCTGCAAGGGCTGTGAGATTGACAAACGCGTCGATGTCGCTGCCCTCTCCAAGGCCGCCACCAAATCCGGCAAGATGAACATCGTGCGCGAGCACGACTTCCTCTGCTCCGCCGAAGGCGTGGCGATGATTCAGAACGACATCGACAACGAAGGCGTCACTCACGCCGCCCTCTGCGCCTGCTCGCGCCGGGCCAAGACCGATGCCTTCAACTTCACCAGCATCGCCGTCTCGCGCGGCAACCTGCGCGAAGGCGTGATCTGGATTCGCCCCGACACTGACGCGGCGCGCGAAACCACTCAGGAAATGGCGGAAGACTACGTCCGCATGGCCTGCGCCGAAGTCAAAGCCATGCAAGTGCCGCAAGGCAACCAGAACACCGGCGCGGTGAAAACCCTGCTGGTGGTCGGTGGCGGCATTTCCGGCATGACCTCCGCACTCGAATCCTCCAAGGCCGGCTACAAGGTCGTCCTGGTCGAGAAGACCGGCGCTCTCGGCGGCTGGGCCGCCAAGCTGCACAAGCGCGTTCCCACCCGTGAGCCGTTCAAGGCGCCGGAAGACAACGGCGTGAGCGACCTGGTCGCCCGCATCGAGGCCGACTCCAACATCAAGGTCTACCTCAACGCCACCATCGCCAAAACCGATGGCGCGCCCGGCCGTTTCAAGGTCGAGATAGCCATCGAATCCGGCGCAGTCGCCAATGAAGACATTGGCGCCATCGTCCAGGCAACCGGCTTCACCCTGTACGACGCCAACAAGTTGCCCGAACTCGGCTACGGCAAATCACCCAACGTGGTCGATCAGGCCGGCCTCGAAGCCCTGGCAAATGCAGCCGCCGCCGCCGGCAAGCCGATCTGCCGCCCCTCCGACGGCCAGCCGGTCAACAAGGTCGTGTTCGTACAGTGCGCCGGCCAGCGTGACAACAGCGGCACCCACCTGCCCTACTGCTCCGGCTTCTGCTGCAACACCAGCATCAAACAGGCCATGTACTTCAAGGACAGCAACCCGGACATCGACACCGTGGTGCTGTTCACCGACCTGCGCACTCCCGGCAACGGCGAAGACTTCTATCGTTCCGCGCAGAACAAGGGCGTGATCTTCTCCAAGGGCGTGGTCTCCGACGTGTCCGCCGCCGGCAATGCCTGCGCGGTCAAGTTCAAGGACTTGATCCTGAATGAGGAAGTCGACACCCAAGCCGACTTGGTCGTGCTGGCCACCGGCATGGTGCCCACCAGCGGCCCCGACCTCGACCAGTTGGCCGAAGCCAACCGCGTCGCCGAAGGCGGCGGCGAGGAAGCCAAGCAGCACGTCGTCGAACTGATGTCCAAGTCCGTGCTCAACCTGACCTACCGTCAGGGCCCGGACATCCCACACTTCAAGCACGGCTTCAACGACTCGCATTTCATCTGTTTCCCGTATGAAACCCGCCGTACCGCCGTCTACACCGCCGGCCCGGTGCGCCGCCCGATGGACATCATGCAGGCGCAGGAAGATGCCACCGGCGCCGCCATGAAGGCGATCCAGGCGATGGAAAACGCCGGTCTCGGCAAGGCGGCCCACCCGCGCGCCGGCGACCTGTCTTTCCCGACCGTGCGTCTGGAAGGCTGCACCCAGTGCAAGCGCTGTACCGTGGAATGCCCGTTCGGCGCCATCGACGAGGACGCCAAGCGCTTCCCGCTGTTCAACGAGTCGCGTTGCCGCCGTTGCGGCACCTGCATGGGCGCCTGCCCGGTGCGCGTGATCTCCTTCGAGAACTACTCGGTCAACACCGTCGGCAGCCAGATCAAGGCCGTCGACGTGCCCGACGAATTCTCCGAGAAGCCGCGCATCCTGATCCTCGCCTGCGAGAACGACGCCTACCCGGCGCTCGACATGGCCGCCATGAACCGCCACGAGTACGACCCCTTCGTGCGCGTCATCCCGATTCGTTGCCTCGGCTCGGTCAACACCATCTGGATCACCGACGCGCTCAACGGCGGCTATGACGGCGTCATGCTGATGGGCTGCAAGCACGGCGAGGAATATCAGTGCCACTTCGTGAAAGGCTCTGAACTCGGCCGCTACCGCCTCTCGAAAGTGGGCGACACCCTCAAGGGCATGAACCTCGAAACCGAACGGGTCATGGATCTGGAAGTGGCAATCACCGACATCGCCACTCTGCCGCAGAAGATCAACGACTATGCGGCCCTGATCAAGTCCTTCCCCCCCTCCCCGTTCAAGGGCTTCTAAGCCAGGAGAAGACAGATGAGCGATCTCAATCAAAAGATGGCGGCCAAGTACCAGAACAACTTCCTCAAGGAAATCGAGGAACAGGCCGAGATGGGCGAGTGGGTCAAGATGTGCATGCAGTGTGGCCTCTGTTCCGGCTCCTGCCCCACCAACTTCCAGGCCGGCTGGGACCATCCGCCGCAGGAACTGTTCATGATGATCCGCGCCGGCAAGCGCGACGAAGTGCTGAAATCCAACTCCATGTGGATGTGCACCTCCTGCTACAACTGCTACGTGCGCTGCCCGCGCAAGGTGCCGGTCACCCACGTCATGCACGGCATCGCCGAATATGCCTACCGCATCGGCCAGTCGCCCAAGAACCAGCCGACCCAGCACCTTTCCAAGACCTTCTGGGACAACTGCACCAAGACCGGCCGTGTCAACGAAGTCAAGCTGACCCAGTCCCTGTACTTCAAGGACGGCATCGGCTCCGGCATCAAGAAGGCGATGGAAATGCAGAGCGTCGCGCTCGGCCTGGTCAAGGCCAAACGCCTCAATCTGATGGAAGCCGTGGGCTTGAGCCACAAGTGCAAAGACATCAAGGGCATCCACGCCATGCTCGCCAAGGCGAATGAACTGGAAGCGAAGCGCCAGGCTGATAAAGCCAAAGCCTGATGGCAAAAGAAGGAGAGAAACCAATGGCACGCAAGGAATACGCTTTCTACCCCGGCTGTTCGTCCCAGAAGGGCGCCTCAGCCTCCAACTACCTGACCTCGGTCGAGTCCATGTGCAAGACGCTGGACATCAAGATGACCGAGATTCCCGACTGGAATTGCTGCGGCGCATCCGTCAGCTACGCCGAATCCGGCGAACTGCCGCGCATCGCCATGAATGCGCGCAACTTCGCCCTGGCGGAAAGCAACCTGCCCGGCCAGGACATCGTCGCCACCTGCGCCGCCTGCTGGCTCGGTTCGCGCGAATCCAAGGAACGCCTGGAGCACAATTCCGGGCTGATGGCCGACACGCAACTGGCGCTGAAGGAAGCCGGCCTGCAGATCAAGGTCATCCCCGAAATCAAGCATATGGTGGAAGTGCTGATCGAAGATTTCGGCTACGACGAACTGAAGAAACCCGTGAAAAAGCCACTCAACGGCATGAAGTTCGCGGGCTATGTCGGCTGCCAGACCAACCGCCCGTTCGGCATCGTCGGCGAGTCGTTCGAGAACCCCATGTATCTCGACAAGCTGATCGAAACCGTCGGCGGCGAAGCGGTCCCCTACGACCAGAAAGCCACCTGCTGCGGCGGCGCCCTGGCGTTCTCCGAGCCGGAAAAAGCCCAGGCGCAGATCAAGGACATCATCGAAGCGGCCTATGACGGCGGCGCCGAAATGATCGTCACCCCCTGCCCCCTGTGCCAGGCCAACGTCGAGGTGTACCAGGGTTCGATCAACAAGAAGTACGGCACCAAGTTCGACATCCCGGTGCTCTACTACTCCCAGTTGATGACCCTCGCCTACGGCGGCTCCGCCAAGGAAGCCGCGCTCGACGGCAACGTCGTGCGGGCGAGGAAGCTGGAAGAGTTCGCCGGGAAGTAGGAGGCCCGCTAGCGGGCCGAACCAGCGGGTTCATATCGCAAAAAAACGGGGGCCGCGGCCCCCGTTTTTTTGCTGCGGCCGACTGAGTGTGCATGCGCTCCCGGTCCTGCAAACGAACGCTGCCCGGTTGACCTGATTACTCTTATCCATTATTGATGAGGGCATCTAGCGGTCCTAAGGAAACAGCCATGCCATCCAGCTATGTCATCGGAGAACACTTCGAACGTTTCATCCATGCCCAGGTCGAGAGCGGGCGCTACGCCAGCATCAACGAGGTGGTACGGGAGGCCCTGCGTCTGATGGAGGATCAGGAAAGTCTGCGCGAGCTGCACATCGCCGATCTGCGCCACCAGGTCGAGGAGGGCATGAATAGCGGTCCAGGCATACCGGCTGAGGAGGTGTTCACGCGCTTGGAGGCAAAGTACGAATCCATGGTCAAACAGCGTGAATCCGCGTGACACGCTGTGTCTTCACCCGACTGGCGAATCGGGACTTGGAAGAGATCGGTGACTACATCGCACGCGACAACCCCGTGCGTGCCTTGAGTTTCATTCGGGAACTGCGCACCCGCTGTGAACACCTCACCGACCAGCCCCTCACCGCCCCGCTCAGACCGGAGTTTGGTGAGGGTGTGCGTATGCTGCCCCATGGCCGCTACCTGATCTGTTACACCGTAGGGCACGACCTAATCCGCATCGAGCGGGTGCTGCACAGCGCTCGCAATCCTTCCGACCCGTGAGAGCGGCAGAAGGGGCTGAGTCGGCCGACTGGCTGTCGCCGTGCCTCAGACACTTGTCCTTGGGTGAGTCCGTCGCCTTTCGAAGTCGCGGATACGCTGGGTTTCTGCAAGGCTTCAGCCCAGCCTACGGCCCTGACTACAGGCTGGCGAACGCGAGGTCCAGCACCTTGCCAGCGGCCTCGTCCAGCTTGGTCTCGCCAAAACCGTAGATGCAGCCCCGTTTCCACTCGCTGGTGCCGCTCCAGGTCACCTCGCCGTAGAACACAGCTATCGCGGGCAAGCCCGCTCCCACGGCGATGCACGGCCACGCAGGTTGAAAAAGCCCGGTAGCCCGGATGCAGCGCGGCGGAATCCGGGATCTCGTAGCCGATGTGCCAGCCAGATTCCCCAAATTCCGCGAAGCTCTATCCGGCTACGCACTGGCTGGCTGATCGTCGCCAGCGCGTGATGTGGAGACTACAACGAACCGAATAGCACTATGGTGTTGAAGCCATGGTCTGGCCCCACCTCTTCCACCGGCTACCGCCGTTCGCCCCACATCGGCGACGCGCTCACCATCACCTCCACCCCGCGCAATTCCAGCGGCCCGCGCGTGTCCAGGCGATAGCGCCCACCGTGGCGCCAGGCGGGGTCGAAGGTCAGGCGGCCGGCGCGGGCATCGTTCCCGGCATCGGGAGTGTCGATCAACAACAGGCCATCCTCATAGGCCACGCCGAGATAGGCGCGATAACTCATGTATTTGTGCCCCACGCCCAAGACCTCCACTTGCAGGGTCTCGCCGGAAGCCAGCGAAAACGCCAGCGGCGCATAGGCGCGGTGTTTCCCACCCAGGCGCGCCTCCCCGCCCTGAATACTCACCCGGATCAGGTCGCCGGGTCGTCCGCGCCCCCCGTGGATCGCGCTGACCCGCGCCTCGCGCGCCAAGGCGGCCTCGCGTTCGGCCTGCCCTCGCGCCTCCGCCTCGCGTTGTGCCGCTTCCTCGCGCAGACGGGCGCGCTCGTTGTACCCGCGCATCGCCTCCAGGCGTTCCACCTCGCCCATCCGGTTCCAGGCTTCTTCCGGCACGCCGAAATGGGTAGTGGAACAGGCGCCGAGAAACATAAGCAGGAACAGGAGCCGCCAGAGCATGGGAATTCCTTGGAAGTTTATGGAGAGATTCGCCCGCATTCCGGCCGAGGATGAATCCACAGCACGCGTGGGAGCGGGCTCTTGTGCCCTTTAGGGTATGCCCGCGATAGAACGGAATCCATCGCAGGCAAGTAACTACAAAGACGGCCGCCGTTCCTCTGGTTCCCACGCTCCAGCGTGGGAACCCAACCTGGACGCTCCAGCGTCCAGCCTTGAAAGATGCGGTTCGTACCTCACCGCATCCTACGCGCTCGCCGAACCGGACGTCGCAGGAAGCAACGGCGGCGTTTTACGGTGGTGTCGGATGCGCCTCAGCGGCACGCCTCCCTGGCGAGCGCATCCACCGACATGCCATCGAAGCGATCGGAAATCGTGGCGTAGCCGCTGCTATCCACCCAGCGGCCATCATTGCGCTGCCCCAACACCATCGAACCACCGCTGTTACAGGTGATGCGGTAATACTGCCGCCCATCGGCATGGTCGGCCTTGCGCATCTCGCGCACCCCACCGCTACCGATGTAACCAGCCTGAGCCACCCCAGCCACGCACAACAAAGCCAGCAACAAAACACGTTTCATCTCATTTCCCTTTATTTCAAGTTGAACAACAAAACCGCCCCGGTCGCCTCGCGGCCAGACCGGGTGCGGGGTACTACACCTCATCGTGTAATCCCCTGAACGTTCCGAAACGCGCCCGGTGCACTGTGGACGCGCCGGCTCCGGCTGGCCTGGCGGAAGGCGCGATAAAGCCGCTTTTCCGCCCTACTCGCTGGTACCACTTTTCCAGCGCCGGGCCGGTGGCACGGGCACGATTTGCTTCGGTCATGCGTCAACCTCCTCGTCGTGCGGTGCCACGCGGTAGCCCGGATGGAGCGCAGCGGAATCCGGGGGCTTGGGCCGGGCGCCCACCGGGTTACCCGGATTCCGCTGCGCTCCATCCGGGCTACTGTCACTACGGCCACGTTCGGTCATGAAATATTTTTTCCTTGGGGGCTGCCGCCCCCAAACCCCCGCACCACCGCGCGCACGATGCCGGCGGCAGAGCCAGGGGTAAGGGGGTAGGGCTTAACGGGTCCTGGCGAGACGGAAGCCGATGATGTCGACCCGGTCGCCGGGCGAGTAGCCGTAGCGGTTGGCGGCGCGGGAGTACCTGGCGAAAATGATCCAGGAGCCACCACGCAGCCCGCGCCCAACAGCGCTGCAAGCACTAGTCCAGACGCTGCCGTCGCCGGGCGCGCCCCGGTAGCTGTCGGGCCAGCAGCACCGTAGGTTGGGCAAAGCGAAGCGTGCCCAACGAACCGTCGTGATGTTGGGCACGCTTCGCATTGCCCAACCTACGCCACTACCGGTAGTGGGTGTGTGTGTTAACCCGATAAGCCCGCGTAGGTCGGAAAAGCCGGCGTTATGTCCCCGGCGCCAACAGCGCCGGGGACGGTATCCCTTGCGGGCTTCGTGCCGGCGCCTTCCGACACCCCCCGGCGGAAGGCGCGATAAAGCCGCTTTTCCGCCCTACTCGCCAGCTACGGGCAGCGCCGTGTCTTCACGCCAACCGCCCTCCAGCGACTGCCAGCGCTTTTCTCAGGGCTTCGTCGTTGGTGGCTAGTGGCAAGCCTTCGCGCAGGGCCAGTTCCAGGTAGGCGGCGTCATAGGTGGAGAGTTTGTAGCGGCGCGCAAGTTGTAGCGTGTCGCCCAGGGCTTGGGCGGTGGAGCGGACATCGGTGTCTATGGCCATGTCATTCAGGATGCCGAGAAATTCGGCGCTCCGAGCCTCTTGCAGCAGGCCGCGGGATTCGGCCCGCGCGATCACATTGCCGACTTCGAGCGCCCAGATGCAGGGCGTCAACGCCACGCCATCCTCCTTTGTGAGCAAATCGAGAATGTGACGGGCATAGTCCATGGCCTCTGGCGTGCCGTCCTGGAACAGCCAGCGCATGACCACAGAATTGTCGAGGACGAAGCGCATCAGTCGCGGCCCTCTTCGATCAGGGCCTTGATGCTGATGTGATCGAGAGGGAGAGGCGACGCCGCGAAACGCCGCATGTTCTCCGCCGCCTGGGCGGCGCCGCGTTTATCAGCCATACCGGGCGGCACCAGGTCGGCCACATGTTCGCCCCGGTTGGTGATGCGAAAAGCCGCTCCGGCCTTGGCCTTGCGCAGTAATTCCGGAAAGTGGGATTTGGCTTCGTAGGCGCCGACTTCGATGTAGGTATCCATGATCTCATCCTGTACGTGGCTGTAGACCAGTGTATAGACCAGTCTGATACGAGACAACAGAGTGCATCGTGTTGCCCGGGGTCGGGCCGGGGAGTCACCGCGGGCAAATCGGAGCCCGCCCTCGGAATTCACCCCATCAATGCGGCCCGTGCCGGTTGGGGCAGGTTCCACCTGTTGCGCCGTAAGCCATCAAGCCCTGGCATCCGGAAGGGGGCGAAAACGTTGCGTGGGTGCGGCGCCGCGTATTCCGGGGTTTCTCCGCCTTCACCCGGTCGGTCAGGGTCAACGTGTTCGCATGTAGCGCGCGAACAAGCCCGGATGCAGCCCGCGCAGCGCCTTGCGTTGTTCCAGCATGCGCGGCTGGGTACCCTGCTTTTCCAGGGCGAGCAGGTCCAGCAGCAGACGGGCGGCGCGCTCCGGGTTCTGGCCCTGGCCGGGTTGGGCCAGGCGCAGGAGCGGGGCCAGGCCGGGTTCGACGATCAGGCACCAGGCCGGGAGCCAGGCGCTGGGGTGGATGTGGCTGTCCTGCTCGTTGCCGGTTTCGTTCTCGAAGTCTGCGTCGAAGTTGTGCAGCAGACGTTCGAGGATGGGCTCTTTCCGGTGGCGGGCGAGGGTGTCGAAAGCGGCGGGGTCGAGCCAGGCCAGTTCGATGAGCAAGGGCCAGGCGTCCGCCATGCCGAACTGAGCCAGGCGGGCCTCGGCCATCCAGGCGAGTGGCTGGGGACTGCGGCGCCAGGAGGGGATGGCTAGCACGGCGGCTTCAGCCGCGGTCGATACGCCGGCTTTCAGGTACAGCGCGGCCATGTAGGCGAGCGGCGCGGTGGGCGTGAAGACCAGGCCGGCGGCTGCTTCTGCCAGGATTTCCCATTCGCCGGCGATCCAGGAGGCCGCCTGGGGGGCGGGCATGAGCCGCTCCGCCACGGGTTGGATACGGGTTTCGAGTCGCGCCTTCGCCGCCAGAACCGCTTCGGCGTTGATACAGCGATGCGGTGGGTATTCCAGGGCGTGCAGCAGTATTTCGAGCGGCCCCAGAAAAGGGTCGCCAGGATATTCCGCCGCCAGCTTCGCCAGCGCCGCCCGGCCGTTTTGCACATGCCGTTCCTGGATGGCGGCAAGGGTGTCGTTGCGCAGTATGACTTCGCGGCCGTGAAGAAAGAGGTCGAGTTGCATCGTGTTTTTTCGTATCGATACGACGGTTTGGGCTTCAACCTATCCCACGTTTCCGCCCTTTCCAGCGACATGGGCCGTGGCGGCCAGGTGTTGCGCCTGACGGAAGGTGGGGAATGCCTCGCCCCCCTCCCAGGCCATGACCTGCTCGGGCTTTGCATTTACGCCTTTAGCCAGTTGCTCGATGGTCAGCCTGGCGCTCTCGCGCGCCCGGAGCAAAACATCGGCGTTGATTCTGGCTTGTGCGGTCATGGTGGCGGCAGGATAAACCGGGAAAGTGCGGAAACGCAGCCATGAAATAGGTTTTTCGGTGCCATCAATCAAGACGGGAGGCGCGTGCCCCGCCGGGAATGAGGGCTTGCCCGGTGTGGCGCTCAGGCATGGCGGCACGCAATGCAAATGGCCTCCTTGTAGGTCGGAAAAGCCGGCGGCTTCATGCCGGCGCCTTCCGACACATCCTGGCGGAAGGCGCGATAAGGCCGCTTTTCCGCCCTACTCGCGGCGTGGTGCGGGCGGTTGCGGGCATCCTGGTGTCAGTCCAGTTGGAGGGCTCCATAAAAATGCCTACATGGCTACCATGCCCTCCCCGCTGTTATCATGCCCGGCTCTTTGGTTGCGCAAAAACACCTGCGTGGATCAACGCCCTCCCCTCAGAAAAGCAGGATTCAACGTAGCTTGCCCATTCCCGCGTCTGCGCCAATTTCGACCTGCATGTCAGGTCTGGCCCTCACCACCGCATGGGCTGGCGAGGGGCGAAGATGATGCGTGACTTGCACTGTTTCTGGTGCACCGCCTCCCCAGGCAGCGATTAATACAAATGAAATCATGCCGATATACATTGGCATGGTTAATGCTTATGTTCCTGCCGGAAAAGCAGGTCATCCGGCACACAATGAAACCCAGACCCCAAGGCATGCACTTGAGCAGAAAAAAACATGGCCACTTACCCAGATCCGACAAGAGCCAATCCAGGCAGGAGCCCATAAGCGAGCGCCCGGTGGAGGATGCCCCCGCATTGGAATTGCTCGTCGATCAACTGCCGGCAACCGCGACCGGCCTGACCTTGTTATTGCTGGCGGCCGTTCTCTGGCTGTTGCTGACCGGCACTCTGGATAAGCAGGAACTCGTGGTCGGTGCGTTGGTGACCGTTGTGGTGGGCGCGCTGGCTTACGCCAGGAGCGGTATTTTCGGCGGCGTGCGCTGGTCGCCGCTCCTGCCCGGCGCGCTGTTGATCTACCTCTGGGTATTTGGCATCGCCCTGGTCCGCTCGAATATCGACGTGGCGCGACGCGTGCTGTCACCGAACCTGCCGATACGGCCGGGCGTGATACAGATACGCACCGGCCTGACCTCCGCGCTGGGCCGTCTCTTGCTGGCCAACAGCATCACGCTCACGCCGGGAACATTGACGGTGGATGTCGAGGACGACCTGCTGACCATCCACTGGATCGATTGCCCGCCGAACATCGACATGGCAGCGGCCACCGCAGCCATCGCCGGCGATTTCGAGCGTCATTTGCGCAGGTTCGTGCGATGACAGCAGCCCTGTTCATCCAGTTTGCCGCGCTGATCGTGTTCGCCGCCGCGATCCTGCTGGGTTTGTTGCGCTTCGTGCGCGGGCCGGCCACGCCCGACCGGCTGGTGGCGGCCGACATCCTGACGGTGATCGCCACGGCCGTCCTGGTGGTCCTGGCGTTCCTCCTGGAAAGCGCGCTTTATCTCGATGTGGCACTGATTTACAGCGTGCTGGCCTTTGTCGGCATCGTCGCGCTGGCGCGCGTCATCGAAACAGGGAAACGAACATGAGCGTAACAGGCAGTCTCCTGATTCTGCTCGGCGCTCTGTTCTGTCTGCTCGGCGCGCTGGGCCTCTGGCGCATGCCCGATGTCTACAACCGCATCCAGACGGGCACCAAGGCGGTGACGCTGGGCGTGTTGGCCACCCTACTGGGGGTCGCGCTGTTGCAGCCGGGCTGGTGGCCGAAACTGGCCGCCATCGGCGTGCTCCTGCTCCTGACCAACCCGGTCGGCTCCTCGGTGATCGCCCGCGCCCTGTTCCGGGCCGGTGTGCGACCGTGGCAAACACATGACAAAGGCGAGCGCTGAGATGGCCTGGACTGATCTGATCGTTCTCATCATGGTGGTGCTGGTGCTGATAGGGGCTGGCGCCGCGCTGTTCCTGAAAAACCTGCTGGCCGCCGCCGTGGCCACCGCGCTGGTGTCTTTGGGCGTATCGGTGTTCTTCGTGATCCTGCGCGCGCCCGACGTGGCGTTGACCGAAGCGGCCGTCGGCGCCGGCCTGAGCGGCCTGTTGCTGGCCCTTGCCGCCAAGCGCCTTGGCCTGTGGCGTATCGAAATACAACAGGATTCGGAAGACGCGGGAGACTCCTCATGCTGACCCGCTACGGCGCCCTGCTATTTGCGGCGGGCTTCGCTTTTCTGCTGTTCGTGCTGTTCACCAGCCAGCCGCTGGGCGCGCCGACCATGCTGGCCGGCCAGGCGGTGCTCAATGAAGCGGCGGGCACGGTGGGCGCGGCGAATATCGTCACCGCCGTCGTGCTGGCCTATCGCGGCATCGACACGCTGGGCGAGCTTTCCATCCTGTTCGCCGCCGCCACGGCCGTCGGCCTGGTACTCGGACGTTCGCACGGGACGGATGCCGCCGCGACAGCGCGCGAGCCTGGCGGCTTCATCCTGCGGGCGGGGGCCGATCTTCTGTTTCCGCTGCTGTTGGTGGTCGGGTTCTACATCATCGTGCATGGCCACCTGACCCCTGGCGGGGGGTTCCAGGGCGGCGTGGTGCTCGCGGCCGCCTTCGTGCTGCCGGTATTGGCGCGTCCGTCGGAAACCATCTCGCATTCGGCGATGGCCTGGGTCGAGGGTCTGGCGGGCGGCGTATTCATCGTCACCGGCCTGTTGGCGCTGGCCGTCGATCGCGCCTTTCTCACGCCCTTGCTGGGTACCGGGCAGTTGGGCACGCTGCTCTCGGCCGGCACTCTGCCCCTCCTCTATCTCGCCGTCGGCCTCAAAGTCGGGGCGGAGTTGGCCAACTTGCTGTTGCGCATGACGGAAGAGGAGTCAGGCACATGAGCGAATTCGCCCTCCTCACCCTGCTGATCGGCGCGCTCGGCCTGATCGCCCTCGGCATCGGCGGCCTGGTGCTGTCGCGCAATCTGTTCCGCATCGTGCTGGCGCTCTCCCTGGCCGAAGCCGGGGCCAACCTGTTGCTGGTCCTGGTGGGTTTCCGGCGCGATGCGGTCGCGCCCATCATCGAGTCGGGACAGGCGCTGACGGCGATCATGGTCGACCCGATTCCCCAGGCGATGGTGCTCACCGCCATCGTCATCGGCGTCGGCGTGCAGGCACTCGCGCTCAGCCTGGCCATCCGCGCCTATGCCGCCTACGGCACGCTGGACATGAGCGTCATGCGTCGGCGCATGGAAGCCGACATCGACGCCGCGGCCGGCGCCCAGCCCGCCACCAGCCTGCACGCGCCCGCCGGTGGCCGGCCGTTGCCGCCGATTTCCGCTCCGCGCCTCGCCCATGACAAGGGAGCGCAAGCATGAACACTTCCCTTATCGCGCTGGTGGTCGCCCTCCCCCTCCTCGCGGCTTTCCTCCTGCCGCTGGTTCCCAGTGTGCTGCGCCGCCTGGTCGGGCCGCTGGCGCTGCTGGCCGTGGCCGCGCTGGGCATGGTTCTGTGGCAGGCATCGCTCAGCGAACCCCTGGTGCTGACGCTGGGCGGCTTCCGTCCGCCTCTGGGCATCGTGTTTTATGTCGATGGCGTCGCCGCCCTGTTTGTCCTGACCGTGGCGCTGGTCACCCTGCTGTTGTGGCCGTGGGGCGGCGACGCGAGCGAAAACCTCGACCGCAAGCAGTCGCTGACCCTGGTGCTCGCCGCCGCCTGTACCGGCCTGGCCGTCTCGGGTGACTTGTTCAACGTCTATGTCTTCTACGAACTGGCGGCCGTGGCCAGCTATGGCCTCGCCGCCGGCAGCCGCACGGCGGCGGCGCAGGTCGCCACCTTCCGCTATGTGATCCTCGGCAGTCTCGGCTCCCTCCTGGCGCTGATCGGCATCACCCTCATCTATTTCCGCACCGGCACGCTCAACCTGGCGCATCTGGCCGATCTGGCGCCGCAAACGCTGCATGACCCGCTGGGGCTGGCGGCCTTCTTCCTGATTCTGCTGGGGCTGGGCGTCAAGGCCGAACTGTTCCTGGTCAACACCTGGGCGCCCGAGGTCTATGCCACGGCCGAAGCGCGTGTTTCGGCCCTGCTCGCCGGCCTGGTTTCCAAACTGGCCCTGCTCGTCGTGGTGCGTCTGCTGGTGCTGGTGTTCCCGCTGCCCGAGGCACGCGAAGCCCTGTTGCTTCTCGGCATGCTCGGCATGATCTCGGGCGAGTTCGCCGCTTACCGGGCACGCGACATCAAACGCATGCTGGCCTGGTCGTCGATCGGCCAACTCGGCGCCGCTTTCATCGCTTTCTCCATTCCCGGCCCGCTCGGACTGGCGGCCGGCCTGGCCATCGCCCTGCATCATCTGCTGGTCAAACCGGCGCTGTTCCTGCTGGCCGAACGCTGGGGTGGCGGGCTTGCGCGACTCGCCGGCGCGGCCAGGCGTTCGCCCCTGGGCGCGGCCCTGTTCGTGCTGTTCGCGCTGTCGCTGATCGGCGTGCCGCCACTGCCGGGTTTCTGGGCCAAGTATCTCCTGCTGTCCGGCCTGGCGGCACAGCCGGACAACCTCTATCTGCTGGCCGGCCTGGTGGTGCTGGTGACCACGGTGGTCGAGGCGGTCTACCTGTTCCGCGTCATCGGCGTGATGTATGGCCGTGAAGGAGCAACACCAGCCAATGAGCAACTGGATAACACCCAGCCGGCCTCCGCCCTGGCGGGTAGCGGCGTTTTCGCCGCGCTATTGCTGGCTGCGGCCCTGGCCGCGCCCCTGCTCGCGGCCCCGCTCGGGCGGATGGCGACGCAGATGAGCGATGGCGCAGCCTATGTGGCGCGCGTCCTCCCCTCCACCGCCACCCTGTCGGGAGCCGCGCAATGAACGCGCTCGATCTGCTCTTGTCCCTCTCCACCCTGATGCTGCTGGCCGCCTTGCTGTTCGGCCAGGCGCGGGCCTACCCCTGGCTGGCGGGCATATTGTTCACCGGCCAGCTCGTTTTGCTGGCGGGTAGCGACCTGCCCATGGCCGCCAGTGTGGCCCTGGAGATTTTCGGCCAGCCGGTAGGCTGGCAACTCGACGGCTTCGGCCGCTTTTTCGCGCTCATCACCCTCGGCACGGCGCTTGCCGTGACGGTCTATATGGGAGGCGAATGGGGTGAACGCTACCAGGCCGATGGCCACAGTCTGCGCTGGCTGCACGCCGCCCTCGCCGGAAATGTCTTGGCGATGCTGTTGTTGCTGAGCAGCAAGGATCTGATCGCCTTCTTCATCGGCTGGGAACTCACCAGTTGGGCCGGCTTCCTGCTGATGGCGCAGGGCGGCGAACGCGCCTTGCGCGCCGCGCTGCGCTACGTGCCCTATGCCATGGGCGGCGCGATGGCGGTATTGGGCGGCCTGGTATTGACCCTGGCCTGGACCGGCACGCTCGACCTGCTGGAACTGTCCCGCGTCATGGCGACCCTGGGCAACGCCCAGTTGGCCCTGCTGCTGGCGCTGTTCGGCGTCGGCTTCTCGATCAAGATGGGGCTTCTGCCCTTCCACCTCTGGCAGGCGCCGGCCTATGCCGAGGCGGCGGGTCCGGGAACGGCCTTCCTCGGCGCCATCTCGGCGCGCATGGGCTTGTTCGCGCTGGGAATACTGCTGGTCAAGCTGATGACGCTGACACGCGTGGCCGATCTGGCCTTCATCGAAGGGTTATTCAGCGCCCGCGATCTGCTCGCCTGGGTCGCGGCGTTGACCATCGTGCTGCCCACTTTCACCGCATTGAAGCAGAACGATGCCCGCTATCTGCTGGCCTGGCACGGCATCGGCCAGGGCGGCTACATGCTGCTCGGCATCGTCATGGGCGACGCCACCGGCAGTGCCGGCGGCCTGTTGCACGTATTCAACTACGCCACCTATCAGGCGGCATTGATGCTCGCCGTGTTCGCGGTGATGCACCGCACCGGCACCGCCGACCTCAATTCCCTGGGTGGCCTGGTGACGCGCATGCCGCTGACCTTCCTGGTGATGTTGCTGGGCATCATCGGCCTGGCCGGCCTGCCGCCGATGAACGGCTTTGTCTCGAAATGGCTGGTGTATCGCTCGCTGATGCTGGAAGGCCAGCCGCTGTTGTTCCTGATGACCGTGATCGGCACGCTGGGCACCATCCTCAGTGTCTACAAGCTGATCCACAACACCTTCCTGGGGCAGTTGCGCGCCGAACACGAGCACATCCGCGAGGCGCCCTGGAGCATGACCGTGCCGATGCTGGCACTGGTGATTCTGGCCTTCGTCACCGGCATGGCGCCCGGGCTGGCGCTGTCCTGGGTGGCTGACGCGCAGGCCGCGCTGGGCCTGCCGGTGCTGGCGCACACGCTGGGCGGCATCGAATCGCCGCGCGGCAGTCTCGACATGTTGTGGATCGTCGGCGTGCTGTTTGCCGGCTTCGGTATCGGCGCGCTGTTGTTCTACGGTGTCGGCGGCCGTTCCAAACGCGTCCACCAGCTCGACAACTATGCCGGCGGCCACTTCCTCTCCGCCGACGTGCGCTACCACTACAGCGACCACTTCTACGCCGGCCTGATGCACCGCATCGGTCCGCTCTACCGAAGCAGCTTTACCTGGCTGGAATCCGCCGTGGCGTCCGCGACCGATCTGGCCGCGTCACTCATGCAGGCCTGGTATCGCCAGGCGGTACCCACGCTGACGCTGCTGGTCGCCGCCGTGCTTGGCCTGGGCTGGATGGTCTGGAGATGAACATGATCCTAGAAACCTCAGTTGACCGCTCCTT
>JAUXXW010000090.1 GCA_030684775.1 Pseudomonadota bacterium | reverse complement strand
GAAGCGTGCCCAACGAACCGCCGCGGTGTTGGGCACGCTTCGCTTTGCCCAACCTACAGCCGCCCCTCAAATCGCCGCCGCCTTCTCCCCGCCCAGCGCCGCCACCAGGTCGGTCAGCAGCTTCGCCAGTTCCCCGCTCATCAACGCGAAATCCAGGTCGAACTGTTCGTCGGCGGATTCGCCCGGTTCGCTCTGTTCCTTGAGGATGTCGAGGAAAGCCAGGCGCTTGACCTCCATCTGCTCGCCCAGGACGAAGGAAATCCGGTCGTTCCAGGTCATGGCGAGTTTGGTCGCCTGTTTGCCGGCGCCGATGTGCGCCGCGATCTCCTCGCCTTCCAGGTCATGCCGCACGTAACGCACGGTGGCCTTGCCCTCGTCGGAGGCGCGCAGTTCCAGATCGCGGTCGATGCTGAAACCGGTCGGCGCTTCACCACTCAGCAGCCAATCGGTCATCGCCGCGCTGGGTGAACGCTCGGTGTGCAGGCTCTTCACCACCAGGTTGTCCACCGACTTCGACAGTGCTTCCAGCAACACCTCCGCCTTGGCCGGCGTCGCCGCATCCACCACCAGCCAGCCATTCACCGGGTCGATCCAGGCCCAGGACTGGTGGCGGCGCACAAAGGCGCGCGGCAGCAACTCGTCGGTCACCTGATCCTTCAATTCCCGCATCTGCTTCTTGCCGACCTTGAAGCCCTGCTGCTCCTCGATCTCCGCCGCCTTCTCCTCGGCGAACTGGTTCACCACGGAAGACGGCAACAACTTCGCCTCCATGCCCAAGGTAATCAGCACCTGCTGATTGAGTACATGCAGCAAACGATCATCGCCGCGCGGCGACACCCAGCCCCGCGTTTCCCGATCCATATTGCCGCACGGCTGCATGGTCAGCGTCGCCAACTTCTCCTCCAGCGCGGCGGTATCCAGCTTCAGCCCGGCGGGCAGGCGATAAACGGCAAGATTCTTGAACCACATGAACGGGCCTCCCGAAAAAGGGCGGGATTATCCAGGAAAGCGGCGAGTCCATCGCGCCGCGATCCAGGTAACCCCAACAGCCCGTCCCCTCAGCGCGAAGGTGAAGACGATCTGTCTCAGGTGTTCAGGCACGACGAGTGGCCGCGTGCCAACACGGTGGTCGGTTTGTTGGGCACGCTGCGCTTTGCACCCGCAAGGGGCACGCCGGATTCATAAGCCGCTAAAGCGGACAACGACTCCGCTGCTCAAGCTACGAAGCCACGCGGCTGCTCAGCAGCAGCCACCGCAACAACCGCCGCCGCCCGCCGCCGGGGCCAGCCAGCCGGCGACCTTGTCGGGGTCGGGCACGCCGCCGGCATGGACGACTTTGCCGTCGACCACTACGCCGGGGGTGGTCATGACGCCATAGCCGAGGATGGCGGCCATGTCGGTGACTTTTTCCAGCTCGATCTTGATGCCTTTGGCGTCGGCGATGTCGACGATGAGTTTGGCGGTGGTTTCGCAGTTGGCGCAGCCGGTGCCGAGGACTTTCACGTTTTTCATGAAGAATTACCGAGGGTTACAAGGGGTGGGGAGTGTAGCGCCGGCTTTCTTGCCGGTGCCTTGACATCGGTCGGACGGAATCCGGCTCAACAACAGGACGTAGGTTGGGCAAAGCGCAGCGTGCCCAACAGCAACCGTTGCCATGTTGGGCACGCTATCGCTTTGCCCAACCTACGGCGGCTACGGCGGCAATTTCAGCAGCAGGATTGACCCGACTTGGTGGGCGTGCAACAGGCGCCACTGGTTTCGACCATGGCGATGTTGGCGAAGGGGTCGGCCGGGATTGTCGGCTTGGCCGGCTGAAAGCCTTCGGCGTAAGCCTCGTCGAACCTGGCGTCCAGTTTCTGGGCCGCTTCATCGCGGATGTGGCGGGCGATTTCGATCACGGCGTCGATCTGCTCCTTCGCGACGCCATATTCCTTGAGCTTGTCCACTTGGCACAGGCCCTGTCCGGGATGGTTGCAGGCGATTTTTGCCGCGAGGGCGACCAGGGCGACGATGGATGAATGTAGTTCTGCCATTTCGGTTACCTCAAAGAACAGCGTTGAACACGAAGCCCACCAGCATGATGCCGGCGGCGACGACCCCGGCGAACACGGCGATCAGGGTGGGTTTGAGCACTTTGCGCAATATCACCATCTCCGGCAGGGAGAGGGCGATGACGCTCATCATGAAGGCCAGCGCCGTGCCCAGGGCGGCACCCTTGCCGAGCAGGGCCTGGATGACGGGCAGGATGCCGGCGGCGTTGCTGTACATGGGCACGCCCAGCAGCACGGCGGCGGGCACCGCCCACCACTGTTCCTTGCCCATGATGCCGGCCATCAGGTCTTGCGGCACGTAGCCGTGGATGCCGGCGCCGACGGCGATGCCGGCGATCAGCCAGGGCCAGACGCGGCCGACGATTTCCTTGACGTGTGAAATGCCGGAGCGAAAGCGGTCACGCCAAGTCGGCGGACCGTTGCCCAGGTCGGGCGTGGCGCCCACCCGGATAGTGCGCACCCAGTCTTCCAGATGGTGTTCCATGCCCAGACGGCCGATCACCAGTCCGGCGACGATGGCCACGGTCAGGCCCAACACCAGATACAGCGCCGCCACTTTCCAGCCGAACAGGCCGAACAACAAGGCCAGCGCCACTTCGTTGACCATGGGCGCGGCGATCAAAAAGGAGAAAGTGACGCCCAGCGGCACGCCGGCGGAAAGGAAGCCGATGAACAGTGGCACCGCCGAGCAGGAGCAGAACGGGGTGACGATGCCCAGCCCCGCCGCCATCACATTGCCCAGGCCCAGCGGCCGGTTCGCCAGCCAGGCGCGGGTGCGTTCCGGCGAGATGTAGCTGTGCACCACGCCCATGACGAACACCACCGAGACCAGCAGCAACAACACCTTGGGCACGTCATAAAGGAAGAACCAGATCGCCTCGCCCAGGTGGGTACCGGGAGTGAGGCCGATGAGGTCGAAGGTGAGCCAGGCAGAGAGCGCGTCGAGCATGGCTTACTCCCCCCTTTCCCAAGGCTGTTTTAGCGTTGGCTGCGGATAGGTGCGAAAGCCGATGGGAAGGTGGCCTCCCCCTTTCTTAAAGGGGGAATGAGGGGGATTTCTCCACGGGTCGTACTTGTGCAAGCGTCCGAAAATCCCCCCCCGCCCCCCTTTGGGAAAGGGGGGAGTCGAAGACCCATGCCGATGGGTACCGGGGGTGAGGTCCATGAGGTCAAAGGTGAGCCAGGCGGATAGCGCGTCGAGCATGGTTTATCCCGCGCAACAGCCGGCGCCGTGCCCTGCGCGCTCTTGCTGGATGGGCGGACAGGGCACATCGCCGTAGGAACAGAACACGCAGCAGTCGCCCGGCTTGGGCGTCAGCATGGCGCCGCAGCCGGGGCAGGGGTAATACCACTGGCAGGCGTCCGTGGGCATGGTCTCCGTGCTGGCGTGGCCGCAATGGGGGCAGACGAGGGTGGATTGCGCGATGGGGGTCATGGCGCGGACTCGAATTCAACAAATGCCCGGTTCATGTTGCCCCGGTGCAGGGTGTCGTAGTTGCGCAGATGCCTGAATGCCGGCAGGTCGGCGTGGCGGGCCAGCACCTCGCTCATGGATTCCATGTCCTTCGCGGCGGCGCCGACCTGGTTCGCCAGGAAGTCGTAGTAGTCACCGGTTTCGCGCTTCGCCTGGGCGAGGTCGCAGACGCGGCCGTGGCCGGGGACGATATGGACGGGTTGCAGTGCTTCCAGCGCGTGGAAAGCTTTTTGGCTGTTACGGACGCTGGACCAGGGCAGCACGCTGAGCAGGCGGTCGACGTAGACCAGGTCGCCAGTGAACACGACGCCGCGCTTCGGCAGCCAGATCACGGCGTCGCCGGGGAAATGAGCGTCGCTGTAGGCCAGTTGCAGGGTTTCGCCGCCCAGTTCCAGGCTGGCAGCGTCACCCGCCAGGGTTTTCGTGGCGGGCAGCGGCTTCGTGCCTTGCAGGCGTTCGCCGAGAAAGCGGTTCAGGCCCGCCAGGTGCTGTTCCGCGTAGTGCGCCTGGGTGGCGGCGGTGCGACTCATGGCGATGATTTCCGCGCCTTGGCCGGCGAAAGTGTCGTTGCCCAGCCAGCGGTGATCCTGGCTGCCGCTGTTGATCACCCAGCGCACCGGCCGGTCGGTCACGGCGCGGATCGCGGCCGCGATTTTTTCCGCGCCGAGGTGGCTGGCGCCGGAGTCGATCAGGATCACGCCCTGTTGGGTGACGATGAAGCCGAAGTTGGCGTTGAGTCCGTCGTTCTCCATGTCGCGCTGGCCGAGCGGGCCGACGATGGCATAGACGTTGTCGACCACCAGCTCGGCCCTGGGCTGGAAGGCATGGGCAGCGGGAGTCAGCAGCGCGAGCAGAAACAACAGACGTAGGTTGGGCAAAGCGAAGCGTGCCCAACACCGTAGCCCTTGGTGGGCACGCTGCACTTTGCCCAAGCTACGAATTCGATCATGCATGGCGTATTCCTTATCTGGACGGCAAGCCGGCTTCATACCAGCCCTTGCTTTGATTGACGACTTTCACCACCAGCAACATCACCGGCACCTCGATCAGCACGCCCACCACCGTGGCCAGCGCGGCGCCGGATTCGAAGCCGAACAGCGCAATCGCCGCCGCCACCGCCAGCTCGAAGAAGTTGGAGGCGCCGATCAGGGCGGAGGGGCAGGCCACGCTGTGTTTTTCGCCCACCTTGCGGTTGAGCCAGTAGGCCAGGGACGAGTTGAACAACACCTGGATCAGAATCGGTACCGCCAGCAGGGCGATGATCAGCGGTGCTTTCAGGATGGCCTCACCCTGGAAGGCGAACAGCAGCACCAGGGTGACGAGCAGGGCGATGATGGAAGCGTGGCCCAGGGTGGCCAGGGTGGCGTCGAATCTGGCCTGGCCCTGTTTCAGCAGCACTTTCCGCCAGGCTTGCGCCAGGATCACCGGGATGACGATGTACAGCAGCACCGAGATGAACAGGGTGTCCCACGGCACGACGATGGCCGACAGCCCCAGGAGCAGGCCGACGATGGGGGCGAAGGCGAAGATCATGATGGTGTCGTTGAGCGCCACCTGCGACAGGGTGAAAAGCGGGTCGCCGCCGGTCAGCCGGCTCCACACGAACACCATCGCCGTGCACGGCGCGGCGGCCAGCAGGATCAGGCCGGCGACGTAGCTGTCGAGCTGTTCCGCCGGCAGATACGGCGCGAACAGATGACGGATGAACAACCAGGCCAGCAGCGCCATCGAGAACGGTTTCACCGCCCAGTTGATGAACAGGGTGACGCCGATGCCGCGCCAGTGTGACTTCACCTGATGCAGGGCCGCGAAGTCGATTTTCATCAACATCGGGATGATCATCACCCAGATCAGCAGGCCGACCGGCAGGTTCACCTGGGCGACTTCCATATGCCCCAGCGCCTGGAACGGCGCAGGGAACAGCTGGCCCGCCAGAATCCCGACGACGATGCACAACGCCACCCAGAGGGTGAGCCAGCGCTCGAACAGGTTCATGGATACGCCGGCTGCGCGCTTGGCCGTGGTTTCACATTGCGCGGACATGGCTCAGAGGCCCAGATGCTCGCGTACCGCCGGAATCAGCCGGGCGCGGATGTCTTCGCGCACCTGGATGAAGCTTTCCAGCGGCTCGCCGTGCGGGTCGTGGAAGGGCAGGTGAATGGATTTCACCGGGCGGGGAAAGATCGGGCAGGTTTCCTTGGCGTTGTCGCAGACGGTGACCACCAGATCGATGGATTCATTCATCACCGCGTCCACGTCCTTCGGGTAGAGGCCATCGGCGGGCAGGCCGGCATCCTTGAGCGCGGCGATGGCGCCGTCGGCCACCTTGGGTTGGGGTTTGGTGCCGGCGGACAGGGCGCGCACTTTCCCGGCCAGTTCGTGATTGAGCAGGACTTCGGCCATCTGTGAACGGCAGGAGTTGCCGGTGCAAAGAACGAGAACGGTAGCGGTCATGGGGTTTCCTTTTTGTAGGGTGGATAAGCGAAGCGTGCCCAACGAACCGCCGCGATGTTGGGCACGCTTCGCTTTGCCCAACCTACGGCGTCAGGCGCATGGCGCGCAGGTTTGCGATTCGCTGGTCGGCAACGGCGGCATGCCGTCCTTCATGTGCAGCAACACACGGAACGCCCAAGCGGGTAGATCGGGATGAATGCGGTAATGCATCCACACCCCGTCACGCCGCGCCAGCACCAGGCCGGCTTCGCGCAGCACCGCGAGATGGCGCGACACCTTGGGCTGCGAGGCGTCCAGCGCGCCATGCATTTCGCACACGCAGCGCTCGTTGGCATCAAGCAGCATGGCCAGAATACGGCGCCGGATGGGGTCGCCGAGCGCGTCGAAGAATATTTGATTATCCATATTAATGTTTTGTCACATCGGCTATATATGCGGCGAATAGGCTGAATATACATCCGATACAGCGCATATGCTAAGCAAATATTGAGGGTGTTGGAGGGGCTGGGCGCAGCGAAACCCATACCCCCTCGCCAGCCATCACGATGGGTTTCGCTGCTCCACCGGCCACAAATCCCCCGCACCTCCCCTTTGGAAAGAGGGAGGAGTCCCACCGCAATTTTCTCAACTTTGCCGACTTGTCCTTAAGTGGTTGATTTGTGGCACTGGCTTACAATGCCGCCGCTTTCAGCCTTACTTAAAATCCCTCGACTTCGGTCTTGCGGGTTCGATTCCCGCCCCGGGCACCATGTTTAGTTCCGAAGACTTCCAGAAACATTTAAAAAGCCCGCCAGGAACAAGCCTTGCGGGCTTTTTGCATTGCGCATGAATTGCAAGGGAACACCGACATGAAACTGCGGATAAAAAAACGCCTCACTTGGATTCTTCTGGTTGCCGTGTCCGCTCTCTGGCTGAGTGGATGCGCTATCGAACCTTCTCGGGGTTTCTCCGCTCGCGTCGATGCGCTAGGCCTGGCCCGGGATTCGATCGAAGGCCGGCATTTTCTGCATGCGGTCTTCTGGAAAAATACGCATCCCAACGCGACCAGATTACATGTGTACCTGGATGGGGACGGCACACCCTGGGTGGATGGCAGGCGCGTGGCAACAGACCCCACCCCGCGCAACCCCCTTGCCCTGGAACTGATGGCCCGCGATCCCTGGCCCGCCGTGTACCTTGGCCGCCCCTGCTATCACGGATCATTTGCCGATACCGGTTGTGTGCCCTATCTGTGGACGCACGGCCGTTATAGCCCTCAGGTGGTGGATAGCATGGCTGAGGCGCTGCGGCGCGTGGTTCGGCAAGCGGGCGCCTCCGAGGTGGTGCTGATCGGATACAGCGGGGGTGCCGCTTTGGGGAGGCTCCTGGCGCCAAGGATTCCAGAAACCATCGCGCTGGTCACGGTGGCGGGATTGCACGACATTACGGCCTGGACTCGCCACCACGGTTATCTGGAACTGGAGGGTTCACTCAATCCGGCACGGCAGCCGCCGCTTGGCGCCGGAGTACGCCAGATCCATTTTTTTGGTGGGCGCGATACCAACCTGCCAACTTCTCTGATTCCACCTGAATTACCCGGCTCGGTTGTCGTCCTGCCTGGTTTTGACCACGTCTGCTGTTGGGTGGAAAACTGGGCAAAACTGATGGGAGATGTAGGGATTTAGAGCGCCTGGCACACAAAAAGGGCGACCGTCAGGCCGCCCTTTTTTCTGAATGGCGTCGAGTGAATCAGAAAGCCATACGCACACCAACCTGCAAGGAATGCGCGGTCGACTGCGCGTGATCCAGCAGGGTGTCATAGCGAGCGAACACCTGAGTGTTCTTCTTGACCTCGCCCTTGGCATCCAGGCCCAACCGGAAGTAGGTCCGATCCGTTCCGGGGACGGTGCTGGCGAGTGTGGTGCCGCTGGCGAGGCTCGTGGTCACGGTACGGGCATTGCTGTCCAGTGCGTGGACCAGGGCGAGGTTGCCGCCCAGTGTCAGCTTGCCCCAGTTCATCGACAAGTCCTTGCTGACCCGGCCACCGGCTTCCAGCGTCCAGCCGTCCACCCGCTGCCTGGCGACATTGACCGCAAGCGTGCCGGTTTCGTTGTAAGCATCGACCGTGGTTTCACTGAAACGCGCCCCGACAAACGGGCCGAAGGTCAGGTCATTCACCTTGAAATCGCGTCCGGCATTGAGGTGCAGCGCCAGCTCACCACTGTTGGTTTTGCCCTTGGCCTGACCACCGACCACATTACGCAGGGTATTCATGTCGCCGTATGTGTAGGTGAGGGTGCCGTCCACGTAATAGTCGGAGGGGAGCGTCTTGCTGGCATACAGAGCCAGTCCGTAGTTGTCGATATCCACGCCACCCGCATTGTTGGCGAGGTTGGAGTCGGTACGGTGGTAGCTGAGGCTGACGCCGACCACCACGTCATCCTTGAGACGGTAGTCGGCTCCTGCGGTAAGGCCGTGCACTTTGTAATCGAACGCGGTAATCCCGGCGCTCTGATCGAAATCACCCACCTCGACACGGCCGGAAATAAAGCCTGATAGGCGACCATCGGCAATGTACCCGCTCTTGTCGGCACTGGCGCCGCCGCCAAGCGGCGTCCCCAGAATGCGGCGATCAGCGTCATTCATGGCATAGCCGTTCTCTATGAAGCTCAGGCCGGCGACCTGTATGCCGGGAAGAGAGGCGCTCTGACGCAGCGCATGGATGCGGTGTCCGATGGCGGAAAGCTGATAGTTGCTGATGCCCATGACCGTCGCCAGGCTGGCGCTCACTACGGGGTGAGCGCGGGTCAGGACGGCCAATTCACCTCCGACAACCTGCTGTTGCACCACGACTTGCACGCAGTTGAGGAAGGCGGCGGCGAAGGAGGTGGCAGTCACCCCACCGGCTCGCAGCAGATTCAGATCCGCCACGCAACCCCCATTGGCAATCGCCGGGTCGGAATAATCGGCCGTGGTGGTACCGAACGCGGTGCCGAAATTGCCACCCGCCTCGGTGGTAAAGCCACCACCCCCATCGGCGATATAGCTGACGGTGCCGTCGGTGGCGATTGCGGTAGTGGAAATTCCCGATGTGATGCTCTGGTTCAGGATGCCTGACATCGTCGCGCCCGCCGCGGTCAAGGCGGCTTGCACCGCTGCCAGGGTGGCGGCGGCAGCGGTGTTGTCGCGGTCTTCATCGGTAACGAGAAGCACCACGCGACGACTGTTGGGGTCGAAGGTCACGGTGTTCAAGCCGTAGAGAATGGCCTCATAGCCGTCTTCTGTGCCACCGGCGGTTTCCAGAAAGCTCGTGGACGTGACGAATTGCGCTGCCGTACCAAAATCGCCGCCGTTGACCAGGTGCTGACGCGGGTCACCGCCGTTGGCGGTCTGGCCATAACCGATGAGAGCGAAACTGGTGGTGAGGGGAGTCGACAGCATGGAGAACGCCGACTGCAGGTCCGGCACGAACGTCTGCAGGAAGGTGTGCTCACCGCTCATGGACCCGGATTCATCCACCACAAACAGGAAGTCCACATCGGCGGCGTGACCTTCAAGGGCGACAGCGCCGAACATGGAAGCAGCCACGGCAGCCAGCAAGGTTTTTCGAGCGATAAGCATGTTCAACTCCTGTTCGGTTAACCAAATGTACTAAGTGGATATACCACATGGTGGGCTGCGGGAGCTTACAAGAAAACCAGCTTGGATGGTTGATTGGCCCCGTTTTCCGCGGGGGTGTGGTTTTTTTGTGACAAATCCTTTTGGCGGTTCCGACATCACCGATATGAGCGGATCGCGTGTCAAGCCCGATGGAACACCACGGTTTTTGCCTCCTGGATGGGTGTTGCCCGGTCAATTTCAATGATTATCGCGCCGCACCATCGCGGCGCCGCCAATTCCTTTGATAACCCTTATTTATCAATGTGTTGCAATTCACGACAAGCCTGTGCGGCATGCCGTTTCCTTGCCCGTGATGCCTGGCTTCTGTCACTATTCGCGGGTTTGCAGGCCGTTTTTCGGCCTCCTCGGGTTTTTTCTCCCTATCCTTCCGCCCGCCTGCATCGCGTATGGCGTGGCCTTGTTTCAAGCAGAGAGTGTGTATGGACAACGATACCGCCCGCCTCGGCCAGCCCATGCCCGCGGCCTCCCCCGTCTCGCCCCGCCCGGTCAGTCCGGAGCGGATGAAGCGCATACGCCAGATCAATCTGCAACTCGCGGCATCGGGCCAGGCGGTACGGCGCGAAGGCGACGACGATCTGCTCGACATCGCCAACGACCTCTTGCGCAATTACCGCCAGCACCGCCGTCTGCTGCGTGATTACCGTTGTCCGGCGGACCAGCGCATCCAGAATTTCGTCAACGACTACCTGGCGCGCAATGGCGCGCTCGGCGGCGTTGAAACGCGGATTCAATTGCCCGCCGCGCCGTTCATCCTGGATCGTCCCGGCCTGGCATCGGAACTTTCCTTGCCGCTGGATGGGGACCAGTTCGAGTCGCGTTATCTCGCGTCCTATCGTGTGCGCCAGGGCGTGCTGCATAACCCGGGCAAGGACCGCCGCACCACGGATGGCGTGTTCCACATCGCCGAGGGCGGCCTGCCGATTCCCTGGGACAAGAAGGCGGTGCCGGCCGCGACCTTCGCCGCGCTGATGCGCGCCGCGCTGGATGCGCCGGATGATCTGCTGCGCCTGCCCTACACCAGCAACCAGCCGGAAGGCGCGCACCTCTGGGTGTCGCTGCTGTTGCGCCCGCTGGTTTCCCCCGAGGTGGCGGAAGTGATGCCGGCCAAGTCCATGGAAACGCGCTTCTTCGCGCCGGGCGGGCTGGTGGCCAACCTGGATTTCGTGGAACGCATCTTCGGCAACGCCGGCGACCCGTATCTGCCGGAAAACGACGCCGGCCTCGATGTGATGGGCTGGAGTGGCCACACCGGCTGCGTGATCCTGGCACCCCACCTCACCACCCTGCGCAAGAAAGACCTCGGCTTGCCACATTGGGATGCCGCCGGCGAACGCCAGCGTCGCGACGGCATGTGCTGGAAGGAGGCCGATGAGCTGTACAACGGCGGCCAGGCCTTCAAGATCGTCTGCCGCGACATGAGCGGGGTGATCGTCACCCTGATCGCCGACAACTACTTCGGCTACAGCAAGAAGGAAATCAAATCGCAGATCAGCTACGCCGCCAACCTGTTCGGTGGCAGCGAAGAGGAACACTCCGGTGGCGCCCTGGCTTTCCCCAGCGACAACCTGGGTGAAAGCTACGAACCCGACAGCCGCCTGCCGGATCGCGGCCATACCCTGGCCGAGGTATTGGCGCTCCTGGGCAATCAGGTCGAGGTTCATCCGGAAGGCCACGCCAGCGACAAACGCTACAAGAACATCCATTTCATACCGGAAGACGCCCGCTTCGACATGGGCACGATGCAGGTGAGCTGGGGCAATAACGACTCCTCCGCGCGCCGGATAAAACTGCTCGCCGGGCATGTCTATCTCTACCCCTGCGGCTACAAGATCGAACTGCACAAACACCCGAGCGCGCCCAGTTGGCGTCTTCTCGGCACCGAGGCGGAAGGCACCTTCTGCTACAAGCCCTGCACCGTCTCCGGCGGCGGCAAGTCGGAGATTTCAAAATCCCTGGCCGGCTCCCTGCTGTCCGGGTCGTTCATCGTCAAGAACCTGAAAGATGACCTGGATCAGGTCGAGGCCATCTTCGGGCGTGATTATTCCGATCGTTTCAAGATCGAGCCACAGGATGGGCGCGACACCCGCTCCGTGCTTAGCGCCCGACGCTCGGTCGGCTCGGTGATCCGCCTGCTGACCCCCTCGGAAACCGAATACACCCCCGAATACAACGCCTGGCTGGAATCCATCCCCCAGCACATCCGCTCGCTGGTGTTCATCATCAAACGTTTTTACCGCCAGGAATGGGGCAACGACTGGCGCGCGCATTTCTCGGTGGACCAGATCAACGACCAGCCCGGCCATGAGCTCAAGTACCAGGGCCGCCAACTGGTGGCCAGTTATCTACGCGTGGGCCGCCTCAACGATGGCTCCTGGCGCGTTTTCAAATTGCGGCAGAACTTCGTCGGCGCCCAGAAAGTGCAACTCGCCGACGACATCGCGGTCGCCACCACCCTGCCGGCCGACCAGCTCAACCACCTCAACCCGGACTGGTCGCATGCGTCGGTCAAACTGGTGGAGAACTGCGAGGCACGTCTGTTCCAGCGCCCGGACGACGCCAAGCACCGAGGCATGGACCCGCAGACCGAACTCGATATGACCCTGCCCGACAACTTCATTTCCAACTTCGCGCCGCTCAACCGCCAGGATGCGCGCGATCTGGTCGATGACGTGGTGGCGTTTTCGCAATACACCGAACCGATGCGCCAGTTCATCCAGGGCGCGGCCGATTCCCTGGACGACGGCTGGTTCGTCTCCTCCGCGCATCCGCGCATCGTCGGCGGCAAACCCAGCCCCAACATGCGTTACCTGCAAATGCGTCCAGACTTGGCCAGCCCGCGCGACCGCTATCTGGCGGACCTCGGCACTCGCCTGCAACGGCGCATTCCGATGGGGCAGCCGGTGCATTTCCCGGTCAACGCCGTGCTGCCGGGGCGCCGCAACAATCCGCAAGCGCCCGGCATCAAGCCGCTCGCCGTCTATGGGCCGATTCATTACCAGGAACTGCCCGAACTGTTCATGGACTTCATCGCCAGCCTTTCCGGCAAGTCCCCGTCGACCACCGGCGCCGGTTCCGAAGGCGCGCTGACCAAAGGGCCGTTCAACGCCCTCAGCACCACCGCCGACCTCAACAATGCCCTGGTCTCCTTCATCCTGTGCGGCTACCCCGGCTTTACCTCCGCCGCCGGCTTCATCGGCCGCGAACGCCGGGTCGATCACGATGTCAGCTTCCTGGTACCGGAAATCTGGAGCCGCCTCACCCAGCGCGAACAGGAGCCGGCCTGGCTGATCGAACGCGGCTACCTGGAAAAGCTGGAGGACTTCGATCACCACGGCCAGCGTGTGCTCGCCAGCCGCCTCGGCTATCGCATCACCAGCGGCTTCGCCCACGCCTACCTGGGCAAGATTTTCGACAGCCCGATGGCGGTGTTCGACGAAGCCATGCTGAAGCCGGAAAGCCAGGGCCTCGACGCCTATGTCGAAGGCATTCAGCACATCGTCGCCTCGCAACGCCAGGTCGCCCAGGGTTATCTGGAAGACGGTTCGGTCAACGACGCCTGCCCGCCGCTGCAAGCGCTGCTCAACATCATGGTCAGCGGCGAGTTCCAGGGGAAAGACCTTTCCCACCCGGAAATCCGCGCCCTGTTCACCCGCGAATCGCTGCTGGCGAGCGACTGGTACCGCGAGCGTCTTAATCTCAAACAGCGGCGCGACATCGTCCTGGCGGAACGTCAGGTGGCCTACCTCAAGGCCTTCCTGGAAGCCGACGCGCGCGAACGCTGCGACCCCGACCAACTCGCGCCCTGCCAGGCGCTGCTGGCCCAGGCCGAAACCGAACTCGTCCGCGTCAGCGGCGCGGCCTACCGGGAAAGCCTGTGGGGCAGCCTGGGGGCGGACTGGGTGCATCGCGGCGCCTGACGGCGCCATGCCGCGCTGAAAAACCCCCGCCATGGCGGGGTTTTTTCATGGGGTTTCCCGCGTTGGCGGTTGCCATGAATGGACGCGCCTGTACGCGTGGCCTCCCCCTTTCCCAAAGGGGGAATGAGGTACCGAAGGGTATAAGCAGGGACTTGGCCGCAGTCTTTTGGCGGCTTAGTCCTTCGCTTGGGGGCTTTATCAGGGGCTTCATCAGGGATTTGGCGACGTTTGCCTGAGCAGCCGCCCAAGAAATCCCCCCTAACCCCCCTTTGATAAAGGGGGGAACCGCCGCGACAATTTGCCGCATTCCCGGACGCAAGCGCGCTCCCTACCATGCCCCGCTTATTTAGATAACGGAGTCCGGAATGAAGTCGCGCCTGAAACCCCTCGTCGCCTTGCTCGCCGCCTGCCCTTTGTATGGCCTCGCCGCCGAGATTCCGATGCTGGATGAGATCGTGGTCAGCGCGGTGAGGGCCAACCATCAGCCCGTGAGCGCATTCAGACTCGGCGAGGCCGAACTGTCGCCTCTGAGGCCGGCAACCAGCGATACGGCGTCACTGCTGAGGGATATTCCCGGAGTCAGTCTTTATGGCGCCGGGGGGGTGTCGAGCCTGCCGGTGATTCATGGCTTGGGGGATGATCGCCTGCGCACCAAGGTCGATGGCATGGACCTGATTTCCGCCTGCGGCAACCACATGAACCCGCCGCTGTCCTACATCGACCCGACTCGTGTCGGCAGCATTCAGGTCTTCGCCGGCATCGCGCCGGTCAGCGTCGGTGGCGACAGCATTGGTGGCGCGATTGTGGTGGCTTCCTCTGCGCCCGAATTCGCCAAACCTGGGCAAGGCAAGCTGCTCAAGGGCGAGGCTGGCGCGTTTTATCGCAGCAACGGCAATGGGCGAGGTGGCAACCTTTCGGCGACGATCGCCAACGAGCAGTTGAGCATGACCTACAGCGCGTCGACCGCGAAAGGGGATGACTACACGGCGGGTGGGAATTTCAAGCCGGCGGGATGGGCTTACATTAATGACGGCAGGTCCATTACTCAATCGACAAAATGGTTGTCCGGCGACGAGGTCGGCTCGACCCTGTATGACACACGGAACCAGTCGCTCGCTTTCGCCCTGCGCCACGAAAACCATCTGGTCGAAATGAAATACGGCGTTCAGGACATTCCCTACCAGGGCTTCCCGAACCAGCGCATGGATATGACCGCCAACGATGGTGAGCATCTCAATTTGAGCTACACCGGGCAATATGACTGGGGGAAATTGCAGGCGCGCGCCTACCACGAGCATACCCAGCACAAGATGAACTTCCTCGAAGACAAGGCCTACTGGTACCAAACGGGTGCGCCCGGCATGCCGATGGACACGGAAGGCAAGAACACGGGGTTGACCATCAAGGCGGAGATTGTGCTGTCAGAGCGCGACTTGCTGCGCGCCGGCGGCGAGTTTCAGCAGTATCGCTTCAGCGACTGGTGGCCGCCGTCAGGCACCGGCGGTATGTCGCCGCTGACCTTCTTGGACATCAACGACGGTGAGCGCGACCGCTATGCGGTCTTCGGCGAATGGGAAGCGCGTTGGACACCGCAGTGGATGACCCAGTTTGGCGTGCGCCACGAAACTGTGAAGATGGATACCGGACAGGTGCAGGGCTACAAAACCGGGGATACCACCTATGCTGCTGACGCAGCCGCCTTCAATGCCGCTGATCGTGGCAAAACCGATCAAAACTGGGACATGACCGCGCTGGCGCGCTATACGGTGGATCGCCAGAAGGACTTCGAGTTCGGCTATGCGCAGAAGACCCGCTCGCCCAATCTCTATGAGCGATACGCATGGTCGACCGGCGGCATGGCCATGAACATGATCAACATGGTGGGTGATGGCAACGGCTATGTCGGCAATCTGGACCTGAAACCGGAAGTCGCCCATACGCTCAGTGCCACCTTCAACTGGCATGGTGCCGAACAGAAAAACTGGGGGCTGAAGCTCACGCCCTACTACACCTACGTTCAGGACTACATCAATGCGCGACGTTGCGCCGCCGCCGATACGAAAGCAACGACCAGCACTTTCTGTAACACGGCGAATGTCACGGCTGTGGACACGTTCGTCTTTCTGAAATATGCCAATCAGGATGCCAATCTCTACGGCTTCGATGTTTCCGGCTATTTCCCGCTGGCCAGCAACACCGGCTTCGGAAGCTTCACGATGTCCGGCATGTTGAACTATGTCCGCGGCAAAACCGCCGACGGCACGTCCGACAATCTCTACAACATCATGCCGCTCAACGCCAAATTGGCGGTGGAGCAGCAATTCGGCAACTGGAGCAATACCGTCGAAGCGGTGTTCGTGGATGACAAAACGGATGTGTCGGCTATTCGCAACGAGATCAAGACACCGAGCTATGCCCTGCTGAACCTGCGTAGTAGTTACACCTGGAAACGGGCGCGCTTCGATGTCGGCATCGACAACCTGTTCGACAAGCTTTACTACCATCCCTTGAGTGGCGCGTATGTCGGGCAAGGAACGACCATGCCGCCGACGGCATCGGCCGGGTCACCGCTTTGGGGCATCGCCGTCCCCGGCATGGGGCGCTCGATCTACGCCGGTCTGAACGTAAAATTCTGACGCGCTCGCCACGAAGACCACTTTTTCAAAGGAAACACCATGCGACACACCCTGCTTACCCTTGCCATCGGCATGACACTCGCTCTTCCCGCCCTCGCCGACACCGTCAAGGTGGACAACGCCTGGGTTCGCGCCACCGCGCCCGGCCAACAGGTCGCCGGCGGCTTCATGGAACTCACCGCCGATACCGACATGACCCTGGTCGGCGGGGCGAGCCCCGTTTCCAAGGCGTTTGAACTGCACTACATGCGGATGGAAAACGGCGTCATGGAAATGCGCCAGGTGAAGGACATCGCGTTGCCCCGTGGCAAGACCGTGAGCCTGGAACCGGGCGGTCTTCACGTCATGTTCATCGGCCTCAAGGACCAGATCAAACCCGGCCAGAAAGTGCCCATGGCCCTGATCGTCAGAGGCGCGGATGGCAGGGAACAGAAGCTGGCGGTGGAAGCGGAGGCGCGCGGCCGGCGCTGAACCCCTGTAGCGCCGGCGGGGATGCCGGCGCCACGAAAAAGCCGGCTTCGCGCCGGCTTTTTCGTTGGTCGAATGAATTCGACCCTACAGCAATTCGCGCTCCAGTTCCTCGATGGTGGTGTGGCGCACATCCTTGCCCTTGACCATGAACACGACATATTCCGACATATTCTTGGCATGGTCGCCGATGCGCTCGATGGCTTTCACCACGAACAACAGGTCGATGAAGGTGGAGATGGTGCGCGGGTCTTCCATCATGTAGGTGATCAGGTGACGCATGATCTTCTGGAATTCCTCGTCCACTTCGATGTCCTGGCGCGCCACACCGGCGGCGCCGGAAATATCGAGACGGGCGAAGGCATCGAGCGATTCGCGCAGCATCTTGTTGGCCAGGCCGGCCATGTATTTGATTTCGGTGTAGCGCGGCGAGGTGATGCGGTCGTTCTCGAAAATCTTGACGGCGTAGCGCGCGATCTTGGACGCCTCATCGCCAATGCGTTCCAGATCGGTGATGGTCTTGACGATGGTCAGGATCATGCGCAGATCGCCGGCGGTGGGCTGGCGTAGCGCAATGATGTGGGTGCAGGCCTCGTCGCAGGCCACTTCCAGGGAATTGACCCGGTGGTCGTTGGCGATCACTTCCTCCGCGAGCGTCACGTTGCCGGAGATCAGCGCGTCGATACTCTTGCCGACCTGTTCTTCAACCAGGCCGCCCATTTCCAGCACGCGCGCGCGCACGGCTTCCAGGTCGGTATCGAATTGTTTGTATATGTGTACATTGGGCATTGCATCGTCTCCGTCGATTACCGCTCTGGTACTGGCTTGTGAGCCCAATCCGGCGGCGTTCGCGGATTATAGGCGTGTCGTTCGGTTCGTTTATGACAAGTCGATTACGCGATGCGCCGCTTTGCGGCTCGCAAGCAGATGCAATATCGGTTTGTTCACGGCACTTTCCACGCCGCGCTTTTCAGGGCGACGCCATGCGCCCCGGCCGCGCGAGCCAGATCGAGGCCGGAAAGGGAGAGTCCGCCCAAGGCGTAGACGGGAATGGGGTAGTCGGCCAGCCAGGCATCGAAGCGTTCCCAACCGATGGTTTCGGCTCCGGGGTGGCTGGGAGTCGGCAGCACCGGCGAGAGCACCACGAAATCCACACCCAGTTCCACGGCCCGCGCCAATTCCTCGGGGCCGTGGCAGGAGGCGCCTAGCAGGCCGATTTCCGGGGGCAATTCAGCGCGCGATGTCAGGCGTGCAAGCTGGGACGAATTGAGGTGCAGGCCGCAACCCAGTTCCGCAGCCAGGGCGGTATCCGCGTTGAGCATCAGATTGGCGCCGCGCGCACGGCAAAGGGCGGCCACCTGGCGCGCCAAGTCTTCGAAGGCTTCCGGCGCGAGGAATTTTTCGCGCAACTGGACCAGGCGCAGGCCGCCCGCCAGACGTTGCCGCAGGCGCTCCAGAAAGACCTCGACGCCAAGCTTTTCCGCGTCCGAGATGGCGTATTCCAACGGCAGTTGTAGCGCCTTCATGATCGGCCCGTTGGCGGGCAGGATCGGCTCGACTTCGGGCGAGCGGGCATGGCACCAGGCCAGAACCTGCCCCTCATGCGGATGTGGCGTGCCGCGCCATTCGCTCACCCGGAAGAAACGCAGCATGACGTGGGCGTGCGGGTAGACGAAGGACCGCTTGAGCCAGGGCCAGGCTTCGATGACCTCGATGCCGAGTTCTTCGCGCAATTCCCGGTCGAGGGCGTGGCGCGCAGTTTCCCCCGCCTCCACCTTGCCGCCGGGAAATTCCCACCAGCCGGCATAGGCCTTGCCTTCCGGCCGGCGCGCCATGAGAAAGGTGCCGTCCGGGTTTTCGATGACGGCGGCGGCGACTTCGATGATTTTGGTCATGGGAAAGATCGTTGGAAAGGTAGGTTGGGCAAAGCGAAGCGTGCCCAACATCGTGGCGGTTTGTTGGGCACGCTTCGC
>JAUXXW010000011.1 GCA_030684775.1 Pseudomonadota bacterium | reverse complement strand
GGGGAGCGCCGCGAATAAGCACAGCCCGTAGGTTGGGCAAAGCGCAGCGTGCCCAACATGGCGGCGGTTCGTTGGGCACGCTGCGCTTTGCCCAACCTACGGCGTTTCCGGTCAGCCCACCTTGCGCCGCCGCCCTTGTTGGCGCGGCACGACATCAAGGGCACTCGGGGCTGCCCGCGGGCATACCGCGCCTTTCCGGGGAGCGCCGCGAATAAGCACAGTGCCGTTCAGCAAGCAACGGGCCGCCACCACAGCCCGTTTTGTTTTGCGACATCGCTCATAATGCAGCCCATGCCCGCACTAGACCATTCGCCCGATAAGGCCTGGACCCCGCTGTTTCTGGCCTGGCTGCTTGCCACCATCTCGACCCTCGGCGCGCTTTTTCTCGGCGAGGTCATGGGCTACACCCCCTGCCTGCTGTGCTGGTATCAGCGGATATTCATGTTTCCGCTGGTCTTCGTGCTTGCCGTGGGCCTGTTCCCGTTCGATCCCAAGGTCGTCCGCTACGCCCTGCCTCTGGCAATTGCCGGTTGGCTGCTGGCGGTCTTTCATCTGGCGCTGGTCAGCGGGCTGGTTCCGGAAAATGTCCGGCCCTGCCGTCAGGGCGTGCCTTGCTCCGACGTGCAAGTCGTCTGGTTCGGCTTCATCAATATCCCGTTGCTCTCCGTACTGGCCTTTTCATTCATCATCGCCATGCTGCTCACGGCCCATTTCAAGGATTCCAAATGAAACAAAAAACACTGTTCATCGTGGCCTCGCTGGCCCTGCTCCTGGCTTTTGCCGTCGGCACGCTGCTCTATACCGCCGAAAAAGAACAGCAATCCACAGAATTGGTCGACGCGAATCGCGAAGCGCTCGTTCGCATGTACTCGCCCTCGCTCGGCAATCCGGACGCGCCGGTCGTGATCGTCGAATTTCTCGACCCGGCCTGCGAGACCTGCCGGGTCTTCTATCCCCTGGTCAAGGAAATGATGGCGGCGAACCCCGACCGGATTCGCCTCGTACTGCGCCATGCGCCCTTCCATGCCGGCTCGGACAAGGTGGTGGCGGTGCTGGAGGCGGCACGCAAACAGGGCAAGTTCTGGCCGGCTCTGGAAGCACTGCTGGCCACGCAGGAAGAGTGGGCGCCACACCACACGGCGCAAGTGGACCTGGTCTGGCGACATCTTGAGGGCCTCGGGTTGAATCTCGACCAACTGCGGGCCGACATGGCCGCTCCGGAGATCGCCGATCAGATTGCGCAGGATATCGCGGACGCCAACACCCTCAACGTAACCAAAACCCCGGAGTACTTCGTCAACGGCAGGCCGCTGCCAAGCTTCGGCTACCAGCCGTTGAAGGATTTGGTCGATGCGGCATTGCACGAGACTCGGGGACGGTGATTGCGGCGGAAAACGGTACAACCGGGTCAATCACAACCCGGTTGTAAAATATTTCGACACCTCCGTGAAGCGCCTCGACATTTCAGGAGCGGAAACCCCGCCAGACGAAAATACCGCATGAAATCAGCGATCAATTCTCATCCTGAAGCAGCCGGCTCAGCGCCAGGCCAGGCATCGAATCATCCATTCCCCGAATTCTTCCAATAGATTCCCTGATGCCATCAGGCAATAGATAGCATTTTTAGCTGGCGCGTTTTTTGCTGTTAGTTACCGGATGGTTTTTTATAGTCCCCACTTTCTTGCCCTTACACCGGTACACGCCATGACCGCATATTTTTCTCGCCTTAGCCTGGCAATCGTCTTTATCACGGGGGTGTTGGCGTCCGGGGTGGCCTCGGCACTGCCGATCACCAAGATCGCCACGATCAACATCTATCAGCTTTGCAACGATGCGGGGGCCAATTGCGCCGCCACCGGCCCGGCCGGCGACCCCTTTTTTGCCGGCTCCACCAACAAGATATGGGAACAGGCCGGCATCGGCTTCACCTTCAATTTCGTCTCGAAAATCAACAGCTCCGCCTTCCTCCATATCAACGACACGGTAGTGGGTGACGGTTTTTGGGACCTACAGGCCACCTACGGCGGCGGACCAAGCTTTACGAGCATCGACCTGTTTCTGGTCCAGACGATTACCACCGCCTCTGGCGGCGCCTATGGCGAAGGCTGGCTAGGCATGGGCGGTCTGGTGATGGCCATGCAGGACATCATGAGCTTCAATGGCGGACTCGGCCGGATCGACACGCTGGCCCATGAACTGGGCCACAACTTCGGCCTCCAGCCGAACAGCCTGGGTGGGGTGGGCTGGCATTCGACGGACCCGAATAACCTGATGGCGTCCGGTGGCATCCGCCGCGTGCCGACGACCCTGTCCGACATCAGCCCCATTGGCCTGGGCTACGATCAGCTCACCCTGGCCCAGGTCAACAACGCGCGCCAGAGTTCGCTGTTGAGCAATGTCGCCTACGACACCATTCCGGAACCGGCATCCTCGGCGCTATTTGTCATCGCGCTGTTGGCGCTGAGCGTCTCGCGCTATCGCCAGTTCGGCTGACCCCGCGGCCAACTCGCTCTTGCCCCACGATTTCAATATGTCACGCCGACGACTGGTTTCGGTCGTCGCCACGCAACTGGCCGTGGTTGCGTGTGGCGGTGCGTTGTCGGCGGCGTCCAGCGCCGGGGACATGATTTCCCTACCACCGCCACAGCGGCATTTTTCTTCGCCTTCGGGCCGCTTCGTGCTGACGCTCTCAAGCCTGGATCAGCGAACATCGAGCACTTCAGCCGAGTTGGCCGAGGTTTCCGGCACCCGGCGCCGTTCGCTCTGGAACCGGCTACTGCCCCACGAACAAGGGCCACGCGGCGCACTGGTCACCGACAGCGGCGCGGTTGTCCTGCTGGATGAGTGGATCAACGTCGTCCCGCGTCACGCGATCATGCTGATCGGCCCCGATGGACGCACGCTGGCGATCTATTCCGGTGAGCAGTTGTTCGCCATCCTGAACGTGCCTCGCAAAGCCATATCGGCCAATGCCCGGCACGGCGTCTGGATGAGTAGTGAGCCGATACCGAGCGCGGATGGCAAGACGGTCGAATTTCGCTGCGCTCTGCGCGGCTTCACGCTGCGACTCGTGGATGGAAAGCTGACGGTGTCCGACTGACGCCCCGGCGGGACACCGTTCCACCCGCCCGGCTCGGTCAATGCAGATGCATTTCGGAACACAGAATGCCGGGGTCTTGCTGGCCGCTTTCCGCCATGACTTCCAGGTTGCGTAGAACAAGCAGGCTGGCGGCTTCCATCTTGCCCAGTTCCTCCAGGCCGGCATTCATTTCGCCCGCATGAAAAAGCCGCACGGCATTTTCCCCGTGGCGGTGCACCGCCACATGCGGCGGCTCGATGGCCTGATAGCCGGGCAGTTTGGAAAAGCAGCTCTTGCCGTCGCCTTCGTAGTACCACTTGCCGAGACGGCAGTGGGTATGGCCGGCGAATTCGTCTTCCCGCCTGTTCGAGAGCCCGAGGAATACCTTGTAGATGTCCATCTTGAATACCAAGTGATCCACCTTGGCGGTTTCCACAAAGCTGCGCAGGGCGCTGGCGGCGATGGTGCCGATCATCTGATCCGAGGAATCCATCAGGCCCTTCATGCCGAGGTAGGCCTGCTGCCCATCCTGTTTGAACAAGCGGGTGCTTTCCGGGTCCACCTGAACCTGGTCGCGTACCTGGGTCGCCTCGTTCTGCACCGTCTGCACCAGGGTGGAAATCTCATTGGTGGCGCCGCGGGTGCGGTCGGCCAGTTTGCGGACTTCGTCGGCCACGACCGCGAAACCGCGTCCGTATTCGCCGGCCCGCGCCGCCTCGATAGCCGCGTTGAGGGCGAGAAGATTGGTCTGTTCGGCGATGCCCTGGATCAGCTTGACGATGCCGCCGATCTCCCCGGTTCGGTCGTGCAGCTTGCCCACCTCCTCCGAGGTGGAATTGAGCCGCTCGGTGAAGCTTTCCAGGCTGTTGGCCATGCGCTCGATGATGCCCAGGTTGTCGCCCACGGTATGGCAGGCCTTGGCCACCCGTTCCGTCTCCTGGCGCATGGCCTGGGCCAGCGTGGCGAGCGAGTTCTGGGACTCCTTGAGCGAATCGCTGAAACTGTCGATGTGGGAGACCATCCCCGTCAGTGGGCTGACCTGAATCTGCATGGCGGCCGGCGCGGAACGAATGGCATCGAGCACCGCTCGCTCCACAGCCAATTCCCCTCGCAGGGCCTCGTTTTCGGCCTGTAGGGTTTGCATGTGTTCCCGCAATTCCGCGAGTTTTCGTCCTGAACGGAAAAACATGGTCGGGCGCCTCTTCAAACGGTGGTGGCGCACTATCGGCCACGGCGGGAAAAACTTTACGTTTATCCACGGGGACAGCAGTTACCGGGATGAGAAGGTTCTGAATGCCCAGCGGTTCTTGGGATTTCGAGAAGGTGCCACCCACTGGGTGAGTAGACGTAGGTTGGGCAAAGCGCAGCGTGCCCAACATGGCGACTGGTTGTTGGGCACGCTGCGCTTTGCCCAACCTACGCATCTACGGCTTCAACCGCTGGATTTACGTTTATCCACGGGGACGGACTCTGGCCGTCCGATACGCGGAGAGGTCGGCGCCGAGGTTGTTGGGCACGCTGCGCTTTGCCCAACCT
>JAUXXW010000002.1 GCA_030684775.1 Pseudomonadota bacterium | reverse complement strand
GATGTTGGGCACGCTACGCTTTGCCCAACCTACGGCGCCATGCCGCGAAATCACGAGCCACTACATCTAGTGGTTGTCTGTAACAACCGGATAAGCACGGAAACACCATGCAGGCCGATGATTCCGCGCGGCGCGCCGATTCCCCCCTTTGAAAAAGGGGGGGCCACTCCATCGGGCGTTTTCTGCTGAGGTTTTTTGGTGTGATTGAACGCGGTGGATACGCCAGTTCAGGGCAACTCGACGCTCTGACCGGCCCGCGGCGCTTCCGTTTGCCAGCCGAGTCGTTCGTGGATGAGGGCGGCGAAGCCCAGCGCGGTTTCCGCCTCGCCGTGCACCACGAAAACCTGTTTCGGCGGCGCCCGGAAATGGCCGAGCCAGTTCAACAGGGCGTCGCGGTCGGCGTGGGCGGAGAGTCCGCCCAGAGTGACCAGAGCCGCCTTGACCGGCACATCCCCGCCCATCATGCGGATGCGTTTGGCGCCATCCACCAGGCGGCGGCCGAGGGTGCCCGCCGCCTGGAAGCCGGTGATGAGGAGCGTGGCGTCCTGACGCGGCAGGTTGGCGCGCAGATGGTATTTGATGCGGCCGGCGTCGCACATGCCGCTGGCGGAAATGATGACCGCGCCGCCGGCGAGCCGGTCGAGCGCCTTCGATTCCTCGGCGTCACCGACGAAGGCGAGCTTCTGGAAGTTCGCCATGCCGCCGTGCTCGCCCATCAGCGCGTGAGTCTCCTCGTCCAGCAAGGCCATGTGCTTGTAGGTGATTTCGGTGGCGGCGGTGGCCATCGGCGAATCGACAAACACGGTGAGTTTGGGAATCCGTCCCCGCCGGGTCAGGTCGGCCAGCAGGTAGAGCATGTCCTGGGTGCGGCCGACGGCGAAGGCGGGGACGATGAGGTTGCCGCCCCTCTTGAACAGGGTGTCGTTGACCACCCGCACCAGTTCGTCCTCGGTCTCGTCCATGCTCTTGTGCAGGCGGTTGCCGTAAGTCGATTCCACCACCAACAGATCCGCGTCGTGAATCGGTGTCGGGTCGCGCACCAGCGGCCGCGCCGGCTGCCCCAGGTCGCCGGAAAACACCAGCTTGCGCCGCCGCGCGCCCTCGCCCAGCCAGATTTCGACGATGGCCGAGCCGAGGATATGGCCGGCGTCGCGGAAGACACAGCGCACCGCCGGGTGCGGCGTGATTTCCTGGTCGTAGTCCGCCGGCTCCAGGCTCTTCAAGCTGGTACGCGCCTGTTCCACGGTGTAGAGCGGCGCGATGTCGTGGCGCGGCGCTTTCTTTTTCGCGTGGAAGCGCCGGTAGTTCGCGCTTTCCGCTTCCCTTTCCTGGATATGCCCCGCGTCCGGCAGCATCACCGCGAGCAGATCACAGGTCGCGCGGGTGGTGTGAATGGCGCCCCGAAAACCCATCGCCACCAGTCGCGGCAGCAGGCCGGAATGGTCGATGTGGGCATGACTGAGGAGGACGAAATCGATCGTCGCGGGATCGAAGGCGAAGGCCTGACGGTTCTTTTCGCGGGCCTCGCGGCCGCCCTGGAACATGCCGCAATCGACCAGAAAACGAACGCCGTCCGCCTCCAGCAGGTAGCAGGAGCCGGTGACTTCGCACGCGGCGCCGAGAAAGGTGATTTTCATCGCGTCAGTCCTCCATTTGATACGGTACGAAGCCGGACGTAGGATGTGGTGAGCGCAGCGAACCGCATCAACTACGGTCGTGTTGCATGGTGCGGTTCGCTACGCTCACCACACCCTACGAACTACGGCACGATACGGATTACCGAACCCCCGACCCCGCCACCGCGCCGCTCAGCACGGATGCCGCTGTGACCCCGGCGGCGAGCACCTTGGGGTCGCCGAGGGTGATCAGCGCTTCCGCGAATTTGGGTTGGGTCATCGCCGCCAGCATGCGCGACAGGATGTCCACATTCTTGGGATCGGCCATTGTCGCCGCCAGCTTGACGAACGCATCCACCGTGCGCGGGTCGGCCGCGACCGAGGCCAGCTTGACCATGCCCTCGATCACCGGCGGATTGGCCAGCAGCGGCGCCAGCCGCATGATGCCGTCCAGCGCCTGCGGATTAGCCAATCCCGTCAGCAGCGCCATGCGTGGGTCGACCGCCGCGGGCTGCTGCGCTGGCTGGGACAGGAGTTGTGGTAACAGTTGCTGCAATTGTTGCGGCATCTGTTGCGGCATCTGTTGCGGCATCTGCTGTGGCATTTGCTGTGGCAGGAACCAGCCGAAGGGCATCTGTGCCTGCTGGGCCGCCCAGTAAGGCGTATCGGCCAGCACCGGCGTGCTGGCCAGGGCCAGGGACAACAACAGGATCTTGATCGAACGCATGACGAAACTCCTCAAAAATGAACCTGATCAGCAAGCGGCATCAGTTGACGCCTAGTGTGGGGCGTAGTTTGAGGCGTAGGTTGGGCAAAGCGAAGCGTGCCCAACAAACCGTCGCAAATGTTGGGCACGCTGCGCTTTGCCCAACCCACGATTACTGCTTGCGTGTAACGCCGGCCGGATCAGCTTTCCCCGCCGCGTTTATTGTTCCGCATCAGCAGTTCCATGAAGTTGCCCGGCATGGGAAAGACGATGGTGTTGGTCTTGTCGCCGGCGATGCCGGCGAGGGTCTGCAAATAACGTAACTGCATGGCCTCCGGCTGCCGCGCGAGGATCTCCGCCGCCGCCAGCAATTTCTCGGAGGCCTGCAATTCGCCCTCGGCATGGATGATCTTGGCGCGCCGCTCGCGTTCCGCCTCGGCCTGGCGGGCGATGGCGCGCACCATGGATTCGTCGATGTCGACATGCTTGATCTCGACGTTGGAGACCTTGATGCCCCAGGCATCGGTCTGCGCGTCCAGCGCCTGCTGGATGTCCTGGTTGAGGGTTTCCCGCTCGGACAGCATCTCGTCCAGTTCGTGCTTGCCCAGCACCGCGCGCAGTGTGGTTTGCGCGAGCTGGCTGGTGGCATTCATGAAGTCTTCCACCTGCAATATGGATTTGGCCGGATCGACGACGCGGAAATACACCACCGCGTTGACCTTCACCGAGACGTTGTCGCGCGAGATCACATCCTGGCTGGGCACATCGAACACCACGGTACGCAGATCCACCCGCACCATCTGCTGGATGCCGGGAATGACCAGGATCAGGCCCGGCCCCTTCACTTTCCAGAAGCGTCCGAGCATGAACACGATGCCGCGTTCGTATTCGCGCAGGATGCGAAAACTGGACGCCAGCAGCGCCAGCAACAACAAGGGGGCGGTCAGCCAGCCGAGATCAAACATGGTCGTTCTCCTCGTTCATCTTATTGATCGGTTCCACTTCCAGGGTCAGGCCCCGCCGCCCGGTGACCCGCATCCGGGCGCCACGCGCCAGGGGTTGACGGCTGCGCACCCGCCACAGTTCCCCATGTACCCGCGCCCAGCCCTCGGCGGCGATGTCCTCCTCGGCGACGCCCTCCATGCCCGGCAATTCCTCGCCACCGGTGAGCACCGGGCGTTGCCGGGCGCGTAGCGCCATGCCGGCGACGGCGAAGCTGAACAAGGCGGAGGTGGCCGCCAGCGGCACGATCAACGCCCAGGAAAGACCGTAGCCGGGCAGATCGGTATCGATCAGCATCACCGAACCGAGGACGAAGGCGATGATGCCGCCCAGGCCCAGGGCGCCAAAACTGGGCAGGAAAGCCTCCGCCAGCATGAAGGCGATGCCGAGCGCGATGAGCGCCAGCCCGACATAGTTGACCGGCATCAGTTGCAGCGCGAACAGGGCGAGCAACAAACAGATGCCGCCGACCACGCCGGGAAACACCATGCCGGGGTTGGAGAATTCGTAGATCAGCCCGTAGATGCCCAGGAGCATCAGGATGTAGGCGATGCTCGGGTCGCCGATCACCGACAGGAGGCGGCTGCGCCAGTCCGGTTCGGCGCGGGTGAGGGCCAGGTTGGTCGTGTCCAGGGTGATTTCCCCGGTCGCCAGTTTCACCTTGCGGCCATGCAGTTGCTTGAGCAGATCGGCCAGGTCGGCCGCCACCACATCCACCACCCTGGCTTTCAGCGCCGCTTCGGCGGAGAGGCTGGCCGCCTCGCGCACCGCCCGCTCCGCCCAGTCGGCGTTGCGCCCGCGCAACTCGGCCAGACCGCGAATGTAAGCGGCGGCGTCGTTGACCGCTTTTCGCGCCTTCGCATCCTGGGGCGGCGCGGTTTTTCCCCCTTTTTTCTCCGGCGCGGCCGGCTGCTCCGGGGTCGCGACGGGCGCCAGTTCAACCGGCGTCGCCGCGCCCAGATTGGTAGCCGGCGCCATGGCGGCGATATGGCTGGCGTAGAGGATGTAGGTGCCGGCGCTGGCCGCGCGCGCGCCCTGGGGCGAGACGTAGGTGGCCACCGGCACCGGGGAAGCGAGGATGGCCTGGATGATGTCGCGCATCGAGGTATCCAGGCCGCCCGGCGTGTCCATCTCGATCACCACCAGGCGAGCGCGCGCCTCGGCGGCCTTGGCGAGGCCGCGCACCAGATAGTCGGCGCTGGCCGGCGCGATGGCGCCCTTCACGCTGAGCACATGCACGCCCTCCGCCCATGCCGGGGCGGCGAGGAACAAGAACAGCAACAAGGCCAATCGCATCATGTGGAATGCCCTCAAGACAGAGATGGCGCGCGTGAACGGCACGTCTTCTGTATAGCCCGAGCCGGCAATGCGTGTGGGAGCGTGGGAAATCGCCACAAGTTCCAGCGACGACAAGCCGGCATCGCGACCCGCCGTAAAAACAAAAACGCCGGCAGGGATGCCGGCGCTACAACGCTGTCCCGATGACGGACCAGGCCGCCATCGGTAAAACACGCTTAGTGGCGGATGCCGGGCGCGCTGATCTTGGCGCCCTTGTTGATGTTCATCAGCGTCAGCTCGATGTCGCCATACTCGGCGGCTTCGGGCGGCAGCTCGTTGGCGCGGACGGCAACGTTGCACCACTGGAAGCGCTTGCGCAGATCCCAGATTTCGCTACGGCTGGTGCGCCACAGCGGGAAGTGGGCGACCTGACCCTTGTGCTCGCCCAGCCACTGGCCACGGATCCACTTGTTGGCGCCGCGCTCGGGTGAATGGCAATCCAGGCAGGCAAAGTTGAGCTGGCCGGATTTGCGCTCCAGCAGTTCGTTGCCGCGCGCGATGGCCGCCTTGGCTTCCTTGGACTTGGTGTCGACGTTGATCGGCGCGCCGTTGGCCAGGTAGCGCAGGTAGATACCCATGTCGATGTTTTCCTTGCTCTGCATCAGCCATTCGTCACCGGTGGTGGCGCGGGCGTGGCGGGTCACGAATTCCTCGACACCCATGATCTTCTTCAGGCGGGGCTCATACTTGGGCATGGACGCGGCCCAGGTCTTGTATGACTTCTTTGCGTCCTTGTGGCAGGAAGCGCAGGACTTGCCGCTCGGGCCGGCTTTACCCCAGGCCGCCTGGGCGCTTTCCACCGAAGCCATCGCGTTGTTGACGAAGGGATCGAGGTTGTCGCGGTCTTCCACCGGCATCGGCCGCGAGGCGGGGTTTTCCAGCGCGTCCTTCATGCGCGGGGATTCGCCGTTCAAGGTCTTCAGGAAAGCCACCATGTCCTTGATTTCCTGGACGGTGAAGACTTTATGGGTACCCCAGGGCGGCATCACCGAGGCCGGGTTCACGCTGCGCGGGTCGTAGATGTAATTGAAGATCCACTGGTCGTCGCGGCCCCACTGCGAGTAGGTGGACAGATCGGGACCGACGGCGCCGGGCATGGACGGGGTGGTCGGGCCCATGATGTGGCAGGCCACACAACTGCCGCCGCGGCCGCGATCATAGGCCAGCTTCTCGCCGTTCTTCGCATCGCCGACGAGCGCGCCTTCGAGCTTGGGCGGTGGCGCGTAGGCGGGCGAGGCGGTATTGGACAGGGTATTGAATTCCTTCCAGTCGACCTGCGTCCAATCGCCGTAGCGCGCCCAGGGGGTGGCCGACACGGGCTGGGTCAGATCCAGCGGCGCGGGCTTGGCTTTGTGGGATTTCGCCTCGGCGGCCAGTGGCAAGGCGAACAACGCCGCCATGCTCGCCAGGGTTACGGCACGCGCAAGTGCGGGGTGCTTGAAATGTCGATTTTTCATATTGAATCTCCTCAATGTTTCATCAGTGAAATCGGACCTCGCCCAATATGATCGACATGCCTCCTCAGGGGCATGCGGGAGGCAGATAAATCATGAGTTGCGATACTTGTCATGCGTGCACCGGGTGTTCTGGGCCAGCGATGCGGCACGTCGTACTTACTCTTTGATTTCAACTGCCGGTCCGGGCTAATCGCAATGGTGGCCGACCCCGCATTGCACCGGTGGGCGTCATGCAATGAAATGGTAGTTTTATCCCATTCCATAGGATTTTTTCACCCATGGAAATACCCATTATTCCGACGTGGGTGGCTGGGTACGGGACATGCGCCCCGGACTCGATGGCGTCGAAGGCAAAATAGCCAACGGCATGGTCAGGCTGATTGCTCCGGGACCAGAGAAGCAATCAATCTAAATCCAGCAGTTGAAACCGTAGAAGCGTAGGTTGGGCAAAGCGCAGCGTGCCCAACAACCCGTCGCCATGTTGGGCACGCTGCGCTTTGCCCAACCTACGTGCTGGGTCAGCAGGGCGACGCGGCTGCCCGCGTAGGGTCGGGTTGTGGATGGGCTTCGACCCGTTCGCGCCGGTTCGGACATGGCACTCAGCCCGGGGACGGTCCATCGCTCGCCTGTGCACGGTGGCGAATCAGCAGCACGCTCAAGGTCACCACCGTCAGCGGCAACACGAAGCCGAGCATGACGGCGCTGTAGGCGGGCAGCGCGGCATACTGGGTTGCCGCGAAAACCAGGTACAGCAGATAGGCCGCGTAGTAGCCGAGGAACAGCGCCCCCTCCCAGCGCGCGACCAGATGACCGGTGGCGAAAATCGGCAGACAGGCAAGCGCGACCGCGACCATCACCGGAATGTCGAAGTGGATCATGGAAGCCGCGACTTCCAGCCCGCCGGGAGTCACCAGCGCGGCGATGCCGGCAATCGCCAGCAGGTTGAACAGGCAACTGCCGATGACGTTGCCCACGGCGATGTCGCGCTCGCCCCGCATTGCCGCGACGACCGAGGTCGCCAGTTCCGGCAGCGAGGTGCCGGCGGCGATGATGGTCAGGCCGATGATGACTTCGCTCACGCCCAGCGCGCGCGCGATCGCGACCGCGCTGTCGACCAGCCAATGGGCGCCGAGCACGAGCAGCGCCAGGCCGCCGACGATCAGCGCGATCTGAGCCGGCAGCCGCGCCAGCCATGAGCTGGCGCCATCGCCGAACGCCTGTTCGTACTCGGCCTCGATCGCCGCGCTTTCCTTGCGGCTCTGCCAAATGGCGAACACCGTGTAGGCGATGATGCCGGCGGTCAGCAGCAGGCCGTCGAAGAGACCGATACGGCCATCGATCGCCATGATCCACAGCAACACCGAAGCCCCGAGCACCAAAGGCGCGTCGAGCCGGATCAACTGCTGCGACACCACCAGCGGGGCGATCAAGGCGGCAAGGCCCAGCACCACCAGCACGTTGAAGATATTGCTGCCGACGATATTGCCGACGGCGATTCCCGACTGCCCCGCCAGACCGGATTGCACGCTGACCGCGAGCTCCGGCGCGCTGGTGCCGAAGGCCACCACGGTCAGGCCGATCACCAGCGGCGAGATGCCGAAGCGCAAGGCCAGCCGCGACGCGCCCCGCACCAGCAGATCCGCTCCGGCCACCAGCAAGACAAAACCCAACAGCAAAAAAGCAAGAACCGTGAACGTCATGAAATCATCACCTGAAAAAAATCAATCGCGCGGAAACCGCCCCAATCAATGTGCGCCGAACCCCTGGTACAGCAAGACGCCTCCGACGACCGCCGCGACGGTCGCCCAGCCCAGTCGATCGACATAGCGCGCCAGCATGGCTTCCATGCGCGCGCCCCCCCAGGCCATCAGCCCGGCCACCAGGAAGAAGCGCGCGCCGCGACCGATGACCGACGCCACGGTGAAAGGCAGCAGCGCCATCGATAGCGCCCCGGCGGCGATGGTGAACACCTTGTAGGGTATCGGCGAGAAACCGGCGATGAAGATCGCCCAGAAGCCCCATTCACCGAACCAGGCGACCGCCTTCTGATAGGTCGGCCAGTAGTTTGATTCGCGCAACCAGGGCTCGATGGCGTCGAAAGCGAAATAGCCGATGGCGTAGCCGAACAGACCGCCGGCCACCGAGGCCAGCGTCGTAATCAGGGCGAAGTACCAGGCCCGCCGCGGATTGGCCAGGCTCATCGGCGCCAGCATCACGTCCGGCGGAATCGGGAAAAATGACGACTCGGCGAAACTCAGGCCGCCCAGATACCAGGGGGCGTGACGGTGGCGCGACCATTGCATGGCGCGAGCGTAGAGGGAAGAGAAGAGGCGCAAGGAAATTCCTTCGATGGATCAGTAATCGGCCTTATCCGTATCCGGCGGCGGCGTCAGAGACTTGAGCTTCAGGTGTAGCGCCGCCTTGGCCAGGAGGTGGGCGGAGATCGGCGCGGTGATGAACAGGAACAGGGTCACCAGCACCTCATGCAGGCTCATGCCCGTGCCCTGGTTACTGAAATACACCGACGAGGCGATCAGCATGCAGCCCACGCCCAGGGTGGTGGCCTTGGTGGGGCCGTGCAGGCGGGTAAAGAAATCGCGTAGCCGGACCAGGCCCAGTGAGCCGATGAAGGTGAATAGCGCCCCGGTCAGGATTAAGAAAGACAGCAGATAGTCCAGCATGGCCCGCTCCTATTCGATGATGTCGCCGCGCAACAGGTACTTGCACAGCGCAACGGTGCCGACGAAACCCATCATGGCGATGAGCAAGGCGGCCTCGAAGTACAACGCGCTGCCGAGATGGATGCCCAGCAGCACCAGCAGCGCGATGGTGTTCACGTACAGCGTATCCAGCGCCAGGATGCGATCCGGCGCGCTGGGGCCGAGCAACAGACGCCACACACTGAGCGCCACGGCGGCTCCCAGCAGGGCGAAGGCGATGGGAATGACCAGGGTCAGCATGGTTCGAACACTTCTTTCAAAGGCGCTTCGTAACGCTGTTTGATGGTGGCGATCACGGCGTCGCCATCGGGCGCATCCAGCGCATGCACCAGCAAAAATTTCCGATCCGGACTCAATCGCGCCGACACCGTGCCCGGTGTGAGACAGATGACATTGGCCAGCAGACCGATGGCCAGATCGCCTTTCAGCGCCAGCGGCACATCCAGGAAAGCCGGATGCAGGGATTGCGGCCGCCCCAGGATCAGCCGCGCCACGGCCATATTGGCCAGCACGATGTCCAGCAGCACCACGCCCAGGAAGCGCAGCAGGGCCAGCGGTTTGTGGATGCGCACCAACTCCGGCCAAAAGCGCAGGGTGAACAGGGGAATCACCCAGCCCAGGAGCAAACCGAGCACGATCTGACCCGGCGCCAGGCTGTTGTTGAGCAGCAGCCAGATCGAGGCCAGGATCGGCGTCAGGAGGGGGTGAGGTAGGAGGCCCGCTCGCGGGCCGAACCATTTACTCATATGCGGCCTCCCAGAACGGCATGAACATAGAGATAGGGCCGCGACAACTGCTCCGCGATGTTCGTCACGTGAACCTGTAACGGCCCGGCGAAGACGGTCATGGCCAAGCCCAGCAGCAGCAACCCAACGACTGGAATCAGGGCGACCGCAATGGGCGCCGCCGGAGGCGGCGATTCGCCCTCCGCCAGCGGCATGGAACGGAAAAACAGCAGGCTGCCGCTCCTCGCCAGCGCGATCATGCCGAGCAAACCGCCCAGCAGCACCACCGCCATGACCCCGGCCGCGGCTGGATGCTCCAGGGCCGCGCGCAGGAGCAGGAATTTGCCGAGGAACCCGGACAACGGCGGCAACCCGACCACCTGTATGGCCGTGACGAAGAACAGCCCGCCCAACAAGACAGCCCGCGCCATGGCCGGGCCTGGTTCAAAACTGTCGGCATGTTTACCGCGTTGGCTGGCGATGACATCGGCGAGCAAAAACAACGCCGCCGCCGCGAAGGTGGAATGCGGCAGGTAATACAGGCTGGCGGCGATCCCGGCACCGCTGTCGAGGGCGAAAGCGGTCAACAACGAACCCACGGAAGCAACCACCAGATAGGTGGCCTGTTGTCGCAAGCCGGTCGCCGCCAACACCCCCAGCATGCCGACCAGCAAGGTAGCCAGGGCGAGCGGTAACAGCCAGGGTGCGATCAGATGCGCCAGCGGCCCCGCTTCGGCACCGAATACCAGGCTGTAGACCCGGATGATGCTGTACACCCCCACTTTGGTCATGATCGCGAACAAGGCCGCCACCGGGGCGCTGGTGTTGGCGTAGGCGGCGGGCAGCCAGAGGTAGAGCGGCAACAGCGCGGCCTTGAGCGCGAACACCGTGAACAGCAGCAATCCCGCCGCCCGGGCCAGGCCCTGTTCCTGTGCCGGCGTAGCCGCGACTTTCACCGCCAGATCGGCCATGTTGAGTGTGCCGAAGACACCGTAGAGCGTACCCACCGCGATCAGGAACAGAGCGGAACCCGCAAGGTTGAGCACCACATAATGCAGGCCCGCGCGCACCCGCGCGCGACCACCGCCGTGCAGGATCAAACCGTAGGAGGCCAGCAGCAGCACCTCGAAGAACACGAACAGATTGAACAGATCGCCGGTGAGGAATGCGCCATTGAGGCCGAACAACTGCAACTGGAACAGGACATGAAAATGCCGGCCCTGCGTATCGCCGCCCTGGCAGGCATAAAGCAACGCGAATAGCGCCAACAGCGCGGTGACCAGCAGCATCCAGGCCGCCAGCGCGTCCGCCACCAGGACGATGCCGAACGGCGCCGCCCAGTTGCCCAGCTTGTAGACCAGTATGTCGCCACTGCTTAGCGCGCCGGCAAGCAGCAAGGCCAATCCAATCTGGCCGAACACGGCGGCCACGCTCACCGTCCGCCGTACACGGATATCCAGATGCCGCATGAATAGCAGCAGAATGCCGACCAGCAGGGGCAGCAACAGGGGTGCGATGGCGAGGTGGCTCACGGCTGCTCAACCCCATCCACATGGTCATTGCCCAACTCCGCGCGCGCTTTCAAAGCCAGCACGATGACGAAAGCGGTCATGGCGAAGCCGATGACGATGGCGGTGAGCACCAGCGCCTGCGGCACCGGGTCGGCATAAGCCGTCGCGGCGGCGCGGATCACCGGCGGCTGGCCGATGCTGAGGCGGCCCATGGAAAACAGAAACAGATTGACCGCGTAGGACAGGAAAGTCAGCCCCAGCACCACCGGGAAAGTACGCCCGCGCAGGGCAAGATAGACACCGCAGGCGGTGAGCACGCCAATCGAGATGGCGATCAGGGCTTCCATGGGTGCGCCTCCATGTCCGGAAAGGTGGGATGGCAAACAGCGCTTGCGGCGGCGGAGAGCCGAATCCCCCCCTTTCCCAAAGGGGGGTTAGGGGGGATTCCCACGGCTGATAAACATGCACGCGCGGCTAGATCCCTGATGAAGCCCCTACCCTTCGGTACATCAATCCCCCTTTGAAAAAGGGGGAAGGTGCCGCTATCAGCGTTCCAGGCACTTTCAACGGTGGACACATCAAGCGCCTTTCCACGAGGTGGCGCGGGCGGCACGGCACGCGTCTGTTTCATGGCTGCTCCCGTTTTTCGAGGTTGAGCACATCGCCCGTTTTGCTGTGCATCAACCCCAGATGGATCAGGATCAGCAGGGTCGCGCCCACCACCACCAGGTAGACCCCCAGATCGAAGGCCATGGCCGAGGCCAGCTCGAAATCACCGACCAGTGGCCAGTGCACATGGCCGAAAGTGGACGTGAGGAAGGGATAACCGAAGAACAGGCTGCCCAGGCCGGTCAGCGTGGCGATGGCCAGGCCCGCGCCGATGATCGGGTGCATGTTCCCCGGCAGACGGGAATGGGTCCATTCCACGCCATTGGCCAGATACTGCATGATCAGCGCCACCGCGGTGACCAGGCCGGCGATGAAACCGCCACCGGGCAGGTTGTGGCCGCGCAGCAGGATGAACACCGAGACCAGCAGCGCCAGCGGCAACAACAGCCGGGTGAAGGAGGCCATGATGGTCGGGTGCATATCCCAGTTCCAGGCGCGCCCATCCGCATCCTGGCGCGGCGCGTCGAGACGCAAGGTTTCCAGCATGGCGTAGATGGCCAGGCCAGCCAGGGCCAGCACGGTGATCTCACCGAGGGTGTCGAAGCCACGGAAATCCACCAGGATCACGTTCACCACATTGCCGCCACCGCCGCCCGGGACACTGTTGGCGAGGAAATAGTCGCCAATGCTGGTGTAAGGCCGGGTCAGCACCGCCCAGGCCAGGGCACCCACCCCGCCGCCGGCCAGCAGGGCAAGGATGGCATCCCGGCCCTGACGCGCCATGCCCGACTCGGCCGGGGTGTGCTGGGGCAGAAAATACAGAGCCAGCAACAACAGCACCACGGTCACCACTTCCACCGACAACTGGGTCAGGGCGAGATCCGGCGCGGAAAACTTCACGAAAATCAACGACACCACCAAGCCCACCACGCCGATCAGCACCAGGGCGGTGAAACGCTGTCGGTGCAGGAACACGACGGTGATGGACACCACGATCAGGGCAAAGACGGCCAATAGACTGACGCCATCCACCGGCAGCATCGCGCGCGAGCCGGTCAGCGACGCATCGCCCCCCGACCAGCCGATCCAGCCCAGCAACACGGCGAAGGACAGGAACAGGAACAGCATGCGTTGCAGGGAGCCGATATCGAGCAATCGAGTCACCCCCCGGGCGAAAGCGAGCAGCGCCCGCAACAGCGCGTCGTAAACCCGGCGGGCATCCAGACGACTGCCATGGCGGTCATACCAGGCAAACAGCGACTGCCGCGCGCCGTAGAGCACTATGCCCCCGATCAGGGCGATCACACTCATCCACAAGGCCGGAGAAAATCCATGCCAGATCGCCAGGTGATAGGTGGGTAACGGCCCCTGCAACACGCCGGTCGCCGCCACCGTCAGGATGGGCGCGACGGTCTGCGCCGGGAAGATGCCCACCAACACGCACAGCAACACCAGTATTTCCACGGGAACCTTCATCCAGCGCGGGGGTTCGTGGGGCGTCCTGGGCAAGTCGACGGGATGGCCGTTGAAGAACACGTCATGGATGAAACGCAGGGAATAGGCCACGGCGAAAATGCCCGCCACGGTCACCGCCACCGGCAGCAGCCACCCCAGGTGCATCCGCGCAGCCATATCCACCGTCTCGGCGAAGAACATCTCCTTGGACAGGAAGCCGTTGAACAAGGGCACGCCCGCCATGGCCGCCGCCGCCACCATCGCCAGGGTGGCGGTAAAGGGCATGAACTGCCAGAGGCCGTTGATGCGGCGCATGTCGCGGGTGCCGGTCTCGTGGTCGATGATGCCGGCGGCCATGAACAGGGAAGCCTTGAAAATGGCGTGGTTGATGATGTGGAACACCCCCGCCACCGCCGCCAATGGCGTGCCAATCCCGAACAGCAGGGTAATCAGTCCCAGGTGGCTGATGGTGGAATAGGCCAGCAGCCCCTTCAGGTCGTGTTTGAACAAGGCGGTGATAGCGCCGATCAACAAGGTCAGCAGGCCGACGCCACCCACCAGATAGGACCATTCCGGGGTACCCGACAGCGCCGGGAACAGGCGCGCCAGCAGGAAAACGCCCGCCTTCACCATGGTGGCCGAATGCAGGTAGGCCGACACCGGGGTTGGCGCCGCCATCGCATGAGGCAACCAGAAGTGGAACGGAAACTGGGCCGACTTGGTGAACGCCCCCAACAACACCAGGGCCAGGGTCGGCAGATACAGTGGATGCGCGCGGATGACATCGCCCGAGGCCAGCACCACTGACAGCTCATAGCTGCCGGTGATCTCACCCAACAGCAAGATGCCGCCGAGCAGGGCCAGGCCGCCGGCGCCGGTCACCGCCAACGCCATGCGCGCACCCTGTCGCGCCAGGTCTCGCTCGCGCCAGTAGGCGATCAGCAGAAACGAGGAAAGACTGGTCAGTTCCCAGAACATCAGCAACTGGATCAGATTCTCGGACAGCACCACACCCAGCATGGCGCCCATGAACAGCAGCAGGTAGGCATACAGGCGGCCCAGGCTGTCGCGCTCAGACAGGTAGTAGCGGGCGTAAAGGATCACCAGCAGGCCGATACCCAGAATCAGCCCGGCGAACAGCAAGCCCAGCCCATCGAGACGGAACGCCAGATCGAGTCCCACCGCCGGCATCCAGGGAATGCGCTGCACCACGGTGACCCCGGCAAACGGCTCGGACAATATCGGCAGCAGCCAGGCCAGCGCCGTCACGGCCACGCCACCCGCGGCCCAGGCGGAGTGGGCGCGCCCGAAGCGGGACACCCAGGCCACCAGAATGGCGCCCAGAAAGGGGGTGAGAACGGCGAGAAGCAGGTTCATGGACGGCGGATGGTACAGGACGTGAACTATGCGAAGAATCTATCCGAAAACCTCACATCAACGTGGACATGGCGACACGCATGAGGTGTTGGGACGGATGTCAAATGGTGAAGATTACGGCCACGGCAAGCAAGGCGACGGTTGCCCCGCCCATGCGCTCGACATGGCAGCGTAGGTTGGGCAAAGCGAAGCGTGCCCAACAACCCGTCGCCATGTTGGGCACGCTTCGCTTTGCCCAACCTACGTCTACTCATTCAGCGGGTGATTACCGGATGTCATGCGGTTCGAAAGCGCGGCAAGGCCCCAGTATCGTGGCGATGACGACCGCGTTTTGCACGTCACGCTGGCTTCCCATCAGCGATTTCCTGGAAAAACGACGCGGGCGGGGCGCCGGGGGGGTAACCCGCGCGCCAAGCCGGGCATCGCCGGTGGGATAGGCCGGAACAACCTGCGCGAGGGGGGCTTCTTGTTCCATCTCCCACGCCTCTAATTCCGGATCGAACGCATCATCCAACGCCTGCGGCGGTAGCGGCTCCTCCTGGGGGCCGAACCGCTTCATCAGGTATTGGAATAGCGCGATGGCACCAAAGACCAGTACATAGATCAGCTCTTCGGGTAGGTTGCTCATCGCGGTTCTCGTTATTTCTTCGGGTTGCCCGCGGGATCATCGCCGGCACCGGCGATCTCCTCGCGCATCACCGTATCGGCCTGCAAGTTCTTCATGCGGTAATAGTCCATGATGCCCATGTTGCCCTGGCGGAAGGCATCGGCCATGGCGCGCGGCACCTCGGCTTCCGCCTCGACCACGCGCGCGCGCATTTCCTGCTCCAGCGCGACGGCCATGGCGCGGCGTTCCTCGGCCTTGGCCTGCGCGATTTGCTTGTCGGCATCCGCTTGGTCAATCTGCAATTTGGCGCCGATGTTCTCGCCCACCGTCACATCTGCGACGTCGATTGACAGGATTTCAAAGGCCGTGCCCGCATCCAGTCCCTTGGAGAGGACATGCTTGGAGATGTGATCCGGACTCTCGAGTACGGTCTTGTGGCTGATGGAGGAGCCGATGGTGCTCACCATGCCTTCGCCAACGCGCGCGATGATCGTTTCTTCACCCGCGCCACCCACCAGACGGTCGATATTGGTGCGGACAGTGACCAGGCACACGGCGATGAGCTGGATACCATCCTTGGCGACAGCGGCGATCTTGGGCGTCTGGATGACTTTTGGCAGCACCGACATCTGCACCGCCTCCAGTACATTCCGTCCAGCCAGATCAATGGCCGCGGCGCGTTTGAAAGGCAGGGGAATGGCGGCCTTGTCGGCCGAAATCATGGCGTTGACGACTCTCACGACGTTGCCGCCCGCAAGATAGTGGGCTTCCAGGTCATTGATGGAAATATCGATACCGGCCTTCACCGCGCTGATCCGCGCCGTGACCACCGTGGTGGGCGGAACGCGGCGCAGACGCATGCCGATCAGGGTAAACAGGCCCACATAGGCCCCTGAAGCCCATGCGGCGATCCAGAGCGGAATGGGTACCAGATACAACAAAAATACGACGCCCGCCAAGGCCATCAGCAGCAAACCAAAGCCACCTGTCAAGCTGGTTCCGAGTTCAATCATTTGTCTTGCCTTTCAGTTGTGATGTGCGGAATTCGCCGCACGACGATTCTGTTGCCGTCGACCAAAGAGACTTCAATGGCCTGTCCGGCTTCGATCAGTTCACCGTCGGAGACGACATCCACACGCCGTCCTTCGATATCGGCGATGCCGGCCGGCCGAAGGGGCGACGAGGCCACGCCCTGCTTCCCCAGCCACCGCGCATCGCCCTCGGGGGCCGAGGTGTATTGGTAATCCGCGCCCAGCGCGGTTTCCAGAACCAGCCGCCGCCCGAAGGGCAGGCGCGGCAGAAGGCGCAGTAGCGCCAGACTCAAAACAAAGGCAAACAGCAGCGCGTAGACCACACGTTCCACGGCGGTCAGGATGAAGGCCGTCGTATCGCCAGGGCCGACCAGGCTCAGGACGAGACTGGCGACGAGCGCGAGTATCCCCAGCAACCCGGCGATGCCGAAACCGGTGATGACAAAGATCTCCAGCGCGAGGAGCACGATTCCGCCCAGCGCCAACAGCAGCTCCTCCCAACCAACCAACTGCACCAGCCAGTGGCCCCAGAAGAAAAGCCCCAGGCTGGCGACGCCGATGCTGCCCGCGATGCCGAAATCGCCCGTCCGGAGGCCCACGATAATCCCCAGCATGCCGATGCTGATGAGCAGGGAACTGAGCACCGGTTGCGTCAGCAGGCGAACCACGTTTTCCGCCCAGTTGGGTGAAGCTTGTCTGATTTCCGCCGCGCCCAGCCCCAACTGGGCCAGCGCGCTTTCCAGCGTATCGGCGCGCGAATCGGCGAGCTGGTGTTCGAGGGCTTCTTCGGTGGTGAGGGTGAGGAGTTTTCCTTTTTCAATGACACCGGGGATAGCCACATCCGCGTCCACCATCGCCTCCGCGAGCAGGAGGGGGCGCTTACGGCTCTCGGCCGTGGCGCGAAATTCCTTTCTTACATAGGAAACCGTTTTCTCCGAGACCGGCTGCGCGTCGTCGCCGGGTTTCCCCATTTGCACGGGGGTTGCCGCGCCGATCGTGCCGCCGTCGGCCATGACGAGTTTTTCGCTGGAAAGGGCGATCAGCGCGCCGGCCGAGATGGCCCGCTTGTTGACGTAGGCGAGCGTCGGCACCTTCGAATTCAACAACGCGTCGCGAATCTGCACCGCGGCATCGACGCGCCCACCGAAGGTATTGATGTCGAGAACGACCATCGCCGCACCCGCCTCGGCCGCTTCGTTGAGGACGCGCTGAACGAATGGCGCGAGTCCGAGATCGATGATGCCCTCGATGGGGGCCACATAGACAATCGGTCGCTTGTCCTGGGCCAGGGCCGTGGTGAACATCGCGAAAAACCCGATGGCGATCAGGGCCAGGCATCCGCTCCACCTCACACTGTCCAGCCGTGCCGAAAGGGATATCACGTCCGTCAGCCGCCGCGCACCATGGACATGATGCTGCCCATATCGAGCGTGCTTGCCTTCTGTTGAATCTGTGGCAGGTATTGCGTCTGCATCTGCTTGGCCGGGCCGAGCAGGTTCTGGAAGGTGTCGCGCAGCAGCGCCGTGCTCATCACCCGGCCGCCGGCGTAATAGCGTTTGGCGAGCTGGCCCAGGGCATAGGTGGTGGCGAACGAGAACGCCATGCCGGTGGCCGCGCCGCCGATATTGCCGAAGGCCTTGCCCGCCGCCTTGCCGAGCAGGCCGCCGAGCAGCTTGCGGCCGAACTGTTCGAGATATTGCGAGGTGAGGCCGACGCCGGCGGCGGCGATGAATTCCTTGATGTGGCCCTGGTCGAGGGCGACGCCGTGCGCCTTGCCAATGCCGTAGACCATCTTGATCTGCAAAGGAATGATGGCCATCGACGCCCAGGATTGCGGCAGCAGTTCCAGCGCGCCGTTGAGCAGGGCGTAATTGAGGATGGATTTATCCAGTTCCGCCTCGGACACGTTCGCCTGGGCCGCCACCACCGGGCCGGGTGCCGCGGCCGTGACGGGCGCGGCGGCCTCGCTCAGTTCGACGATGACGTCGGCCTCGCGCTCGAAGGCCGCGACTTCGCCCGCGTCGAGCTTGAGCAGCGCTTTCAGCCTGGTGAGAAAAGCCTGTTCCGTCTCGCTCTGGCGGCCATCCGCGTCGCATACGCAGACCGCCATTTCATAAGCCAGTTGCCGCTCGCCGGGGTCGGCCAGGGACGCCGCCGCGCTTTCCAGGCTCACCCGCTTGAGCAGCACATCCTGATACAGGCGCGCGAGATCGGTTGAGCCGGCGTCGCTGGAAAGGGACTCGGCGATGCGGCGAATCTCCTCGCGCTCGCGGTCGTGCTTGGCGCCATCGGCGAAGGCGGCGTAGAGCGCGATGGCGAGCAGGGATTTCTGTTGTTCGGGATTCATGGATGGGTTCTCATCGCTTCGGTTAGTTTGAGTCCGGCCAGCTCGCGGATCGTGCGCGCCAGGTAGTAGAGCGCCGCCATCATGATCAGCATCGACGGCAACGCGATTACGGGATAACTCAACAAGGTCAGGCGGCCCAGTTCCTCGTTGAAAGCGGCCGTGCCAGTCGGGCTGGTGACGATCCAGGTGGCGAGGAAATAGTTCATCACCGAAGAGAACAGAAAGGAGCCGGCCAGCATCCAGGTCGCGGTTTTCAGGCGCGCCTCGAAGGTCGCGCGCGTGCCGCGCGCATCGAGATGGGACTGGATGCGTTCGACATCCATCAGCGTCGGGGAGAACAGAATCACGCGCACCAGCGGGTAGCGGGTGTAAGCGGAAATCGCCACGGCCAGGCCGATCAGGCCGGGAATGGCGGCTTCCTTGACCGCCAGCCACTGGGTATCGAGTTGCAGCAGGCCGATGCCGCCGGTGAGCAGGACACTGACCAGGCCCAACGTGGCGAACAGGTTGACCTTGCGCTCGCGCAGCAGTGACCGCGCGCCCCAGAACAAGGGAAAAGCCAGCGCCAGCAACAGCGCGTTGACGACGCCCAGATCCTCCGGGCCGGAGAGTTTCATCAGGATGAGCGAGGGGATGATCAGGGTGATCAACGCCTCGATCAGCGGATTGGCTGTCTTGGGAGAAGCGGCGGTGTCATTCATGGTTGGCTCCCTAGGAGTTCGTGTGAGGCGCGCGGGGCGGCGCCATCGTCTGGACGGGCGCGGCCTGGGTCAGCAGCGCCTTCAATTCCCGGATTTCCGCGCGCAAGGAGCGCACTTCGGTATGCAGATCCGCTTCGATGTGCTCGCGGGCATGCTCGACCGCCGCCACCGTCTCGCGCTGCTCGTCCTCGGTGTAGCTCTGCATGGCGTTGACGATGATGGCGATGAACAGATTCAACATGGTGAAGGTCGCCACCAGAATGAAAGGCACGAAAAAGGCCCAGGCATAGGGGAAGTTTTCCATGACCGGACGGGCGATGCCCATCGACCAGCTCTCCAGGGTCATGATCTGGAACAGGGTATAGAGCGAGCGCCCCAGATGGCCGAACCATTCCGGATAACCCGCGGCGAACAGATTGGTGGCGATCACCGCGAACACGTAATAAATGATCAGCAACACCAGGGCGATGGACGCCAGCCCGGGAATGGCCCCCAGCAACGCCCCCACCACCCGCCGCATGGAAGGCACCAGGGTCAGCAGCCGCAGCACCCGCAAAACCCGCAGTGCCCGCAGTACCGCGAGCTGGCCGGTGGCCGGCAGCAGGGCGATGGCGACGACGGCGAAATCGAACACGCTCCAGGGGTCGCGCCAGAAGGCGCGCCGGTGGACGTAAAGACGCAGGCCGATCTCCACCACGAACACGGCGAGGATGGCCTTGTCCAGCGCCAGGATCAGCCCGCCCGCCGCCGCCATCGCGGCGGGCCAGGTCTCCAGCCCGAGCAACACCGCGTTGATCAGGATCAGGGTGATGATGACGCCTTGCACCCGGCGGTGCTCGATGAAGGCGCGCAGGCGTTCGCGCACATCCATGGGCGCGGCGGGGACGGTGCTTTGCGTCATCCGAGGTTCCTTGTCACAGACGGGGCCTGGTCAGTTCCTGACAACGGGATTGCCCTCACCGATCCAGCGGGAAATGCCGTTGCGCACGTTGTAGACCTTGGTGTAACCCATGTTTTCCACCAACTCGCGCGCCAAAGAGTCGGTGCGGTTGCCGGTGCGGCAGATGACGATGACCGCTTGCTCGCGCGCCACTTCCCGCGTGAAGGTGGGAATGAAATCCGGGTGCAGACGGCCGCTGCCGTCGACGAAGGTCAGTTTGTGGCTACCCGCCACCACGCCGGTCTGACGCCACTCCTCCGGGCGGCGCACGTCGTAAATCGGCACCCCCTGCTCCAGCAGCGCCTTCAACTGGGCGTTGTCGACATTGCTGTAGGGCGGCTCGCCACAGCCGGCGAGCGCGAACAGGGAAAGCGCGATGGCGAACAGGCGTGACAACATCAGTGAACTCCTTTGCGGGTGGCGATCAGGCTGGCGGCCACGCTGGCGCCGATCAGCACGGCGACGATGACCAGTGAAGCGGCCACCGGCACGTGATACCAGGGCGCGATCAGCATCTTGGCGCCGATGAAGGTGAGCACCATGGCGAGGCCGTATTTCAGCAGATGGAAGCGGTCGGCCACGTCGGCGAGCAGGAAGTACAGCGCGCGCAGGCCCATGATGGCGAAGATGTTGGAGGTGAAGACGATGAACGGGTCGGTGGTGATGGCGAAGATGGCCGGGATGGAGTCCACCGCGAACACCAGATCGGTGACTTCGATCAGGATCAGCACCAGGAACAGCGGCGTGAAATAGCGCACGCCATCCTTCATCACGCTGAACTGCTCGCCGTGATGGCCCTCGGAGATACGCAGATGGCGGCGCGCGAATTTCAACACCGGATTCTTTTCCAGTTCGGGCTCCTTCTCCGCCATGACCAGCATGCGCATGCCGGTGATCACCAGGAAAGCACCGAAGAAATAGAGCACCCAGGAATACTCCCGCACCACCCAGGCGCCGGCCAGGATCATGACCGCGCGCAGGACGATGGCGCCGAGCACGCCGTAGATCAGCACCCGGCGCTGGTATTCGGGTGGGACATGGAAGGCCGAGAAAATCAGCAGGAAGACGAACACGTTATCCACCGACAGGGATTTCTCGATCAGGTAGCCGGTGAGGAATTCCAGCGCCTTGCGGTCGGCGACTTCCGCGCCGAAGCTGCCGTTGAGGTGCCACCACAGGCCGGCGTTGAACAACAGCGCCAGGCTCACCCAGACCAGCGACCAGGTGGCCGCCTCCTTGACGCTGACCTTGTGCGCCTTGTTGCCGCCGAACACGAACAGATCAAGCACCAGCATGACCAGCACAAAACCGATGAAGGCGGCCCACATCCAGGGTTCGCCGATGGAGACCGCGTTATTCATTTGTGAGTTCAATCGTATTTCCAATCAAGGGTTGTGCCGGGGTACGCAACCCCGGCCGGGAGGTTTACAGCCATGTAGGTCGGGTTACGCTGCGCTAACCCGACCTACGTGCTTATTTGACCAGGATCGGCATCCCCAGCAGCGGCCGAACAATGCCTTGACCCACCAACCGCCTTAGCGCAACGCGCGCAACGCCGCGATGCGCTCTTCCAGCGGCGGATGCGTCATGAACAGGCGCTTGAGGCCGCTCGCGCCACCACCACTGATGCCGAAGGCCGCCATCTTTTCCGGCAGCGGCGCGGGATGCAGCGAGTTGAGGCGCTCCAGCGCGGCGATCATGTTGTGCTTGCCGGCGAGGGTGGCGCCACCGCTGTCGGCGATGAACTCGCGGCGCCGCGAGAACCACATGACGATGGTGGAGGCGAGCACGCCCAGCACCATCTCGGCGATGATCATGGTGACGAAGAACGCCGGCCCGGTACCGCGTTCGGTCTTGAATACCACCTTGTCCACCAGATAGCCGATGACGCGGGACAGGAACATGACGAAGGTGTTCACCACGCCCTGAATCAGGGCCAGGGTCACCATGTCGCCGTTGGCGGCATGAGACACCTCATGGCCCAGCACCGCTTCCGCCTCTTCCCGCGTCATTTGTTGCAGCAACCCGGTGGAGACGGCGATGAGCGAACTGTTCTTGCTCATGCCGGTGGCGAAGGCGTTGACGTCGGGCGACTCGTAAATCCCGACTTCCGGCATCTTGATGCCCGCTTGCGCCGAGTATTTCTGGATGGTTTCCACCAGCCAGAACTCGGTCGAGTTGGACGGCGCCTCGATCACATGCACGCCCATCGACTTCTTCACCATCCATTTGGAAATGGCCAGCGAGATGAACGAGCCGCCGAAGCCCATCACCGCCGCGAAGATCAGCAGCGAAGTCAGGTTGAGGCCCTGTTCGTTGAGGTAGGGCTCCACGCCCAAAAGGCGCATGGTGACCGACAGCACCAGCACGATGGCCATGTTGGTGGCGAGGAAGAGCAGGATGCGTTTCATGAATATTCTCCGTGGGGTTATTCAACAAACTATTGCGTATGGGTTTTGATGCGCACGCTGATGCCACCCTTGGGCTTTTCCGTGATGCTCAGGGTGAGGTGCTCGCGCGCGTTCGTGTAGTCGTGTGTTTCAGCAGTCTGTGTCGCGGATTGCACGGTCTGGGTAAAGCCCCGCGCGGCAAAGCCCTGGACATAGTGGTCGAGCACCGTCGCGAATTCGGCATCGCCTTCGTACTCCACCGCGATCTGTTTGCCTTCCCGGTGCCAGTAGGTACGCGCAAGCCCCGGATAACGGGCTACCGGCCCGATATCCGTGCCGGAAACGTCGCGCCTCACCGGCTTTGCCGGCTTGAGGACGGGCACGAGCTCGCCCAGTGTCTCCCGCGCATCCGGCACGACCTGCTCCACCTGCTGCAATGCGCCACGCGCCGCTTCGGAGGCATTTTGTGACCAACCCTGGGTCTGCCCCCACATCCAACCGATCGCCGCCAGCGCGCCCCAGATCGATAGTCCGATCAGCGCCAATATCCCCAGGCCGGCGGCGATCCAGACACGGTAACGCACCAGGAAAGACGAGGGGGAAGCGAAGCGGGCGGGTTGGCTCATGGCGAATGCTCAGTGATCGTTGGATTTGGTCAGCCGATCCATCAGCGCGAACAGCACGCCGGAAACGACGAAGGCCATGTGCAGACCGACCTTCCAGGCCAGTTGTTCATTGGTATAGGCATCGACGTTGACGAAGGCCTTGAGCAGTTCGATACCGGAGATGGCGACGATGGAGCCGATAACCTTGATCTTCAGGTCGGAGAAGCTGACATGCCCCATCCAGTCGGGACGATCCTCATGGTTGCCGGTGTTGATCTTGGACACGAAGTTCTCGTAACCGGCGAAGACGATGATGATCAGCAGGTTGGCCACCAGCGCCACATCCACCAGGGTGAGCACGCCCACCATGACCTGGGTGCCCTCGCCGGCCACCACCACCGGCAACAAGTTGAGAAATTCCTTGGCGAACTTGAATAGCAGGAGGGCGATGGCGCCTACCAACCCGAGATAGAACGGCGCCAGCAGCCAGCGGCTGGCGAAGATGAAGCGTTCGAGGAAGTGTTCGATTTGTCGCATTACAACTCCAGAGGCAAAGAGCGCATTAAACCTGGAAATCCGGCGGCGCTCACAGCCGAGATTCCCGCTGGCTACCCGCCGCCGCGCGCGCCAGGCGGTCATTGACCGCCCACCAGGCCTCCGTGTCCGGCGGCGCTTCCACCAGCAAGCGGTCGAAGGCGAAGCGGTCGAGTTCGCGCAGGCGAGCGTAGAGGCTGCGACCATAAGGCTCCGGTTGTGACGGCAGGAGGAACTGCGGCATGGGCGGCAGGGTCGGCTTGCCGCGCGTGCTGCGATTGCCGCGCAACACCGCCACCCGCAACCCTTGAGCCAGCAGCGCCTCGGCGCGGGGAGCCAATGTTGCGATGGAGTGAACTTCGAGCGGCGTGCTGGGTGCGTAATGGCCGGGCAAGGCGCCCGGCACACGCGGCGATGACGCGACCGGCCGGCCGGATTCGATGCCCTCCTCGCCCAATATTTCACGCAAAGCGGCCAGCGGCAAGGCACCGGGCCGCAACACGCGAGGGCGTTCGTCGAGCAGGGAGACGATGGTCGATTCCAGGCCATAGCGGCATGGGCCGCCGTCCAGCACCAGATCCACCTGGTCACCGATGGCGGCGCGCACATGCCAGGCCTCGGTGGGGCTGATGGCGCCGAAACGATTGGCCGACGGCGCCGCCAGGCCACCGTCGAAGGCGTTCAGCAAGGCCAGCGCCATGGGATGGCTGGGCACGCGCAGCGCCACGCTATCCTGGCCGCCGGTAACCACACGCGGCACATCATCGCGCGCTGGTAATACCAGGGTCAGTGGCCCGGGCCAGAAGCGCGCCATCAATTGCCGCGCGGCATCCGGAATCTCGGCGGCCCAGGCCTCCGCTTGTGTCGCATCGGCCAGGTGCACGATCAGGGGGTGATCGGCGGGACGCCGCTTGATCTCGAACACGCGCTTGACCGCCGCCTCGTTGCGGGCGTCGGCCCCCAGGCCATAGACGGTCTCGGTGGGAAAGGCCACGACATTGCCACCACGCAACCGCTCTACCGCCTGAGCAATGAGCAGGGATGCGGATGTGCCGCGCTTCTCGCGAGAGGTCATGGATGCGGCGCCCCCGGTTGCGCATCCGCGGTCCAGTCCACCCCCGCCCGCTCCGTGGGCAGGTCGGGCGCGAATTCCCGCTGTCGCGCCAAACGCCGCGCCAAAGCGCGGCCGGCCCGCTCGGCGGCGCGGTCGATGGCGACATAGAGATCGGCCTCGGTATCCTTGATCACCACCGCCGGTGAGGCTTTGAGGCGTACCTCGATGAGGCAGCGTTTGTCGGCGCCACCGCGCGGGCCGTTAATGTCGGACAGACGCACGGTGACCCGGGTGATGTGCTCGTCACCATGGTTCAGTCCATAAGCCAGCCGCTTCATGAGGTAGTCGCGGAGGCCGTCCGTGAGGGGAAATCCCTGACTTTGAATATCCATTTGCACGGCGGTTTCCTTTACATGAGTGAGCACGGCGGCATCCTACGGATATTAGTGAGTAAGAAAAAATCGAATTATCATGATTCGTAATTCGTTTTAATCGATTCATCCTAAATCCAGCAGTTGAAGCCGTAGAAGCGTAGGTTGGCCAACGCGCAGCGTGCCCAACATGGCGACGGGTTGTTGGGCACGCTGCGCTTTGCCCAACCTACGCCACTTCATGCCGGTGGCTTAATCGTAGGGCGGAAAAGCAGCCTCATCGCGCCTTCCGCCAGGGTTTGTCGGAAGGCGCCGGCATGAAGACGCCGGCTTTTCCGACCTACGGGTTCACTCGT
>JAUXXW010000195.1 GCA_030684775.1 Pseudomonadota bacterium | reverse complement strand
CGCCATCGAACAGACGGTGGATGACATGCTCAGCAAGGTCTTGCACATCCCGGTCTGCCTCTCGCCCACCCGAACCGACCGCATCGACCACTTCCTGCTGCATCCCTGGCTCGGCATTCCCCTGTTTTTGCTGCTGATGCTGGGGGTGTTTCAGATCGTCTATGGCATCGGCGCGCCGTTGCAGGAAGGGCTGGCCTGGCTGCTGGACGAGGCCAAGACGCGCTGGCTGGCCCCGCTGGTTGCGGGGCTGCCGACCTGGGCGACCAGCTTCCTGCTGGAAGGCCTGTACGACGGCATCGGCACGGTGATGTCTTTCCTGCCCATCATCGTGGTGTTCTTCCTGGCGATGGCGGTGGTGGAGGACAGCGGCTATCTCGCCCGCGCCGCTTTCCTGATGGATGCGCTGATGTCGCGCATGGGGCTGGATGGCCGCGCCTTCGTCATGCAGTTGATGGGCTTCGGCTGCAATGTGCCGGCGATGATGGGCACCCGCGTCATCCGCAGCCGCTCGCAGCGCATCGCCACCATGATGACGATTCCCTTCTCGCTCTGTACCGCGCGGCTACAGGTGTTCCTGTTCTTCACCAGCGCGGTGTTCAGTCCGCGTGCCGCGCCCTGGGTGTTGTTCAGCCTGTATGTAATAAGTTTCGTGCTGGCCTTTTTCACCGCCTGGGTGATGCGCGGCCGCTCCCGGCGCGCGATCGACCCCCTGCTCATGGAACTGCCTCCCTACCGGGTACCCACGCTCACCGCGCTGACCCGGCAATCGTTCCGCGAATCCGGCCACTTCCTGCGCCAGGCCGGCGGCTTCATCGTCCTGGGTGTGGCCCTGGTCTGGTTCCTCACCCACTTCCCGCTCGACGCCGTCCCGGCCAGCTCCGACACCCTGGCCGGACATCTGGCGAGCTGGCTGGAACCCGTGTTCACACCGCTGGGGATAGACCAGTTGCTGTCGATTGCCCTGTTGTTCGGTTTCGTCGCCAAGGAAGTGGTGATCGGCTCCCTCGCCGTCATCTACGGCGCTGGCGGCGATCAGCTTTCCGGCATTCTGGCGCAGCGCCTGGACTGGATGCAGGCCTACAGCTTCATGCTGTTCACCCTGATCTACACCCCCTGCCTGTCCGCTCTCGCCACCCTGCGCCGCGAAGCCGGCAGCAGCCGCTACATGTGGGCCTCGGTGGTCTGGTCACTCTCGATTGCCTGGCTGCTCAGCTTTGCCTTTTATCAGACGGCAAAGGCGCTGTTTGCGTAGATGACAGGCTGTAGGTCGGGTTAGGCGCGTCTTTTCGCGCCGTAACCCGACAGCAACCGCAGCACGCGTAGGGCGGATGAGCCGGCGTTATGTCCCGGGCGCCGATAGCGCCCGGGACGGTATCCCTTGCGGACTTCTTGCCGGCGTTTTCCGCCGAATGCCAAACATTCGGCGGAAGGCGCGATAAAGCCGCTTTTCCGCCCTACGCGTACTGCTTGTACTTCTGATCAGATTGAACGAGCAGGCGGGACGCCTGCGCTACTTCAATCCCGGTAGCGGCCATAGGTGTAATGCGCGGCGCAAGCCCCCTCGCTGGACACCATGCAGGAGCCCATCGGGTTTTCCGGGGTGCAGACGGTGCCGAACAGCTTGCAGTCGGTGGGCTTCTTCACGCCGCGCAGGATGGCGCCGCATTCGCAGGCCTTGTTGTCGGCCACCGGCTGGTATTCCAGGTTGAAACGCCGCTCGGCGTCGAACTCGGCAAAGCGTTCGCGGATTTTCAGGGCCGAGTAAGGCACCTCGCCGAGGCCGCGCCATTCAAAACTGCGGCGTAGTTCAAACACTTCCGAAACCAGGTTCTGCGCCTTCTCGTTGCCGTCCGGGGTGACCGCGCGGGTGAACTCGTTTTCCACTTCGGCACGGCCCGCGTTCACCTGGCGCACCAGCATGAGAATGGCCTGCATCACGTCGAGCGGCTCGAAACCGGCGATCACCACCGGCTTGCGGTATTCCTCGGCGAAGAATTCATAAGGCCGGCTGCCGATCACCGTGGAGACGTGGGCGGGGCCAATGAAACCATCCAGCGGCACGGTGCCCAGATCGCGCACCTCCGGCGATTCCAGAATATTCATGATCGCCGAGGGGGTCAGCACATGGCAGCACAGCACGGTGAAGTTCTTCAGCCCTTCCGCCTCGGCCAACTTGATCGCCACTGCTGTCGGTGGCGTGGTGGTTTCGAAGCCGATGGCGAAGAACACCACTTCCTTGTCCGGATTGTCGCGCGCGATCTTCAGCGCGTCGGTGACCGCATAGACCATGCGGATGTCGCCTCCCCGCGCCTTCGCGCGCATCAGGGACAGCCCGCCGGAGGCCGGCACCCGCACGGTGTCGGCGTAGGTGCAGAGAATCGCGCCGCTTTCCAGCGCAAGCTTGATCGCCAGGTCGATGCGGCCGATCGGCAGCACACACACCGGACAACCGGGGCCATGAATCATGCGCACGTTGTCCGGCAGCAGATCCGGCACGCCGTAGCGGGAAATGGCATGGGTATGGCCGCCGCAGAACTCCATGAAGTTATAACGGCGGTCGGCGCGCACCTCGGCGGCGATGGCGCGGGACAACCCCTTGGCCACCTCGCCGTCGCGGAATTCGTCGACGTATTTCATACGGCGACAGCCCGTAGGTTGGGCAAAGCGCAGCGTGCCCAACAAGACACCCGTGCGTTGGGCACGCTGCGCTTTGCCCAACCTACGCCGCCAAACCGTTTGCTCACGCCATCACCCCGGCTTCCGCCATCAGCGCCAGCGTCTTCGCCGCCTCCTCCGGGTCCAGCAGGGTAAGCGCGTAACCGACGTGGACAATCACGTAATCACCCACCACGACCCCTTCCACCAGCGCCAGGGATATATCCTTGCGCACACCGCCGAGATCGACGATGGCCTGGTCGTTTTCCTTGATTTCCACCACGCGGGCGGGGATGGCGAGACACATGGCTTGTTACCTCAATAAACGCGCCCACCCACAAGGGGTACGCGGGATTCGTAGGGCGGAAAAGCGATAGCGCCTTCCGCCTCCATCATCAAATCTGCATTGCAACCCACGCCTGACCCAGGCTCAAGCCCCCATCGTTGGGCGGCGCCTGGCGGGCGGAGAGAACGCTGAAGCCGCGCGCGGCCAGCAGCCGGGTCAACTCGCGGGAAAGCAGGTGATTCAGGAAACAGCCACCACCCAGGGCGACCGTGTTGAGACCTGCACTGGCGGCGGCGCGTTCCAGCCATTCCGCCAAACCCTGGGCCAATGTGGCATGGAACAAGGCGGCGCCGAGGGCGGCATCCTTCTCGTCCGCCAGACGCGCCAACAGCGGCAGCAGATCGAGGCGGCCGTCGTCATGCAGCATGTAGCCGCCGGCCATTGGCTCGATGACACCTGCTTTCTCCGCCAACCCCTCCAGCAGCATCGCCGCCTGGCCCTCATAGGCCATGACCTCGCGGGCGCCGAGCAAGCCCGCCGCCGCGTCGAACCAGCGACCGAGGCTGGATGTCGTCGGACTATTCAAGCCACGATCCAGCAGTTGCCGGAGTTGCGCCGCAGCCGGTTGACCGGAGAAACGCCGCGCGATCTCGTCGCCGCGTCCCATCAGATGCAGCGCCGCCGCCGCCATGCGCCAGGGTTGGCTGGCCGCCTTGTCGCCTCCCGGCAAGGGGATGGGTGAGAGATGGCCCAGGCGGGTGAAGTCGGCGCCGTCCACGCGCAGCAATTCGCCGCCCCAGGCGCCACCATCACTCCCCAGTCCGATGCCATCCAGCGCCAGACCCAGGATGGGGCCGTTTATTCCATGCTCCGCCGCCACGGCGGCGATATGGGCATGGTGATGCTGCACGGCGACGGCCGGCACTTCCCAGCGTGCGGCCAGTTCCAGGGCATGGCGAGTACTGAAAAAATCCGGATGCAGATCGTGCGCCACCGCTTCCGGCCGGACTTGCAGGATGTCGAGCAGATGCGCCGTCACCTCGATCAACATGGCGCAGGTCGCCGGATTATCGAGACCGCCGATGTGTTGGGAAACGAAAGCCTCATCGCCGCGCGTCACGCAAATCGTGTTTTTCAGGTAACCGCCCAGGGCCAGCACTGACGGGCCGGAACGCGGCAGGCGGATGGCGCGGGGGGTGTAGCCACGGGCGCGACGGATGAATTGGGTAAACGGCGCAAATCCCCCCCCGCCCCCCTTTGAGAAAGGGGGGAGCACACCCACCGCGCTCGATCGAAGGGTCCCCCCCTTTATCAAAGGGGGGCCGGGGTACCGAAGGGTAGGGGCTTCATCAGGGATTTGTTCCACGCACCGCACCACCGAATCATCACACCTCGCCACGATCTCCCGGTCATGCAGCAGCACCGCGTCGGCGATGCCGGCCAGGCGCTGCCGCGCCTCGTCATTGCCGATCACCAACGGCTCGCCACCGGGGTTGGCGCTGGTCATCACCAGCGCCAGGGCTTGCGGCTGTGCCATCCACGCAGTCCCGGCGGGCCGGCCCACCGCTTCATGGAACAGCAGCCAGTGAATCGGCGTGTAGGGCAGCATCACCCCCAACCAGGCCAGGCCGGGCGCGATGTCGGGAAACACGGCATCGGCGCCCGGTTTCTTGCGCAACAAAACGATGGGCCGCTCCGGCGCTTGCAGCAGTTCGGCTTCCGCCGGGCTGACCGCCACGCTATCCACGATGGAAGCCAGGTTGGCCGCCATCACGGCAAAGGGTTTTTCCTCGCGGTTCTTGCGCGCGCGCAGGCGTCGCACCGCCTCCGGATCGTGGGCGTCGCAGGCCAGGTGAAAGCCGCCGAGGCCCTTGATGGCGACGATGTGGCCGGCTTGCAGGTGGCTCAAGGTGTCGGCGATGGCGTCTTGCTGTAGCGCCGGCATCCCTGCCGGCGTCTTTTCAAACAGCCGGCTGGAAGCCGGCGCTACAAGGTCGGCCAGCCACAACCTAGGCCCGCACACCGCACACGCCGTCGGCTCCGCGTGAAACCGTCGATCCGCCGGGTCGCGGTATTCCCGCTCGCAGTCCGGACACAGCGGAAACGCCGCCATGCTGGTCTGGGCGCGGTCATAGGGCAGCTTGCGCGTCAGGGTGTAGCGCGGACCGCAATGGGTGCAGTTGATGAAGGCATAGCGCCAGCGCCGGTCGGTCGGGTCGAACAACTCGGCCAGGCAGTCGGGGCAGACGGCGGTATCGAAGCCGATCATGGTCGCGGCCTCGCCGGCGCCGCTTTCGAGGATGTCGAATGCGCTGAATTCCTCCGTGGCCGGCGCGTCGTTCCAGGTCAGGTCACGCACCTGGGCGAGCGGCGGCAGTTCCTCCGGCAAACGCCGGGTGAAAGCCGCGATGGCCGCTTCGTCGCCCTCCAGCAATACTTCCACCCCGCCCGCGTCGTTGCGCACCCAGCCGGCGAGTTTCAGTTCACTCGCCAGACGCCAGACCGTGGGGCGAAAACCGACACCCTGGACGATGCCGGTAATGCGGAGGCGGCGTTGCAAATGTTTGCTCAAGTGCTGGCCTGGTAGAAATCCCCCCCGGCCCCCCTTTGAAAAAGGGGGGAGCACACCCGCCGCGCGTGATCGAAGGGTTCCCCCCTTTCCCAAAGGGGGGACAGGGTACCGAAGGGTAGGGGCTTCATCAGGGATTTCGCCGCGTCCCAAATCAGCACCACCTCACCCCTTCGCCGCCAACCGCGCTTCCAACTCCGCGATCCGCTTCTTCAGCAAATTCACGTTCTGTTGCCGCGCGGCGACGGCGACATCCACACCTTCGGTGAGCCAGGCGAGCCAGCGTTCCATGCCTTCGCCGGTGGTGGCGGAGACCTTGATGACATCCAGCTTGGGATTGATGCGGCGGGCGTAGTCGATGCACTTGTCGACGTCGAAGGTCAGGTAGGGCAGCAGATCGACCTTGTTGAGGATCATCAGGTCGGCGGCGTGGAACATGTCCGGGTATTTCAGTGGTTTGTCCTCGCCTTCGGTCACCGAGAGGATCACCACCTTGTGCGCTTCGCCGAGGTCGAACGAGGACGGGCAGACCAGGTTGCCGACGTTCTCGATCATCAGCAGGCCGTCGTCGGGCAGGTTCAGGCGTTCCAGGGCATGGCCGACCATGTGGGCGTCGAGGTGGCAGCCTTTGCCGGTGTTGACCTGCACCGCCGGGGCGCCGGTGGCGCGGATGCGGTCGGCATCGTTGCTGGTCTGCTGGTCGCCTTCCACCACGCCGACCGGGAGGCGGCCGGCGAGGTCTTCGATGGTTTTCACCAGCAAGGTGGTTTTGCCGGAACCAGGGCTGGACACCATATTGATGGCGAACAGGCCGTGCTCGGCGAAGTACTGCCGGTTTTCGCCGGCGTAGGCGTTGTTCTTGCCCAGGATGTCCTGCTCGATCTGCACCATGCGCGCCTGGCTCAAGCCCGGCGCGTGCGCGTGGGCGGGGCCGAGGCCGTAGTGAATGTCGCCCTTGTGCTCGTGGTAGTGCGGCGCGTTCTGCTCGTGCAGGTGGTCATGCGCGTGGCCGTGTTCGGTGTGGTCATGGCTGTGTTCATGGGGGTGCGGATGGCTGTGCACGCTGCCGTCTTCATGGTGGTGCTCATGCGTGTGATCGTGGGGGTGGGAATGCTCGTGAGCATGCTCGTGCTCATGCCCTTCGATCTTGGTTTCGCCCTGGCCGCAGCCGCAAACTGTACACATGGTTATTGCTCCTGAAATACCCGTAGGTTGGGCAAAGCGCAGCGTGCCCAACGATGACCCGAGATGTTGGGCACGCTGCGCTTTGCCCAACCTACAAACCGACCCGACCTACTCGACCAACAGGTCCTTGACCCGCATTTCCGTACCGCCGGTGGCCTGCACCTGATAGCCGCCGCATTTCGGGCAGGCATCGTACATGGCCGCAACCGGCACCGTTTCGGCGCAAGCCAGACAGAAACCCTGTCCGGGCAAGCGTTCCAGTTCGACGCGGGCGCCTTCCGCGACACTGCCTCGGAACACCACATCGAGACAAAAAGTAAGCGCCTCCGGTTCCACCCCGGAGAGTGCGCCGATCTCCAGGCGCACTTCGGTCACTTTTTTGAAATTTTGTTTGCCGGCGGCATCCTCGACGATCTGGAGGATGCCTTCGGCCAGGGACATTTCATGCATAGATCAACCCCCTACACTCACTTCGATACCAAAAGCCACACAGGGGTCCAGAGACTGGGCAACCAGCCGGGCACGCGCTTCGAGGTCGTCTCCCGGAGCAAGGCCGGACAGCGCCTGAAACAGCGGGCCGGCGGGATGAAAGTTCCATTCGGTGGGCGCGACGATGCGGTACTCCGCCACCTTGCCATCCCTCAGGCGCACCGCGTGCAGCAACAGGCCGCGCGAGGTTTCGACTCCGGCAAGGCCGACGTTGTCGCCCAGAGACCAGGCGCGAACCCCTGTAGCGCCGGCATCCTTGCCGGCTGTTTTGAGTTGGACGGGAGAGCCGGCAAGGATGCCGGCGCTACATAAGGCGGCCAATTCCAGCAAACGCGCCAGCAGACGAGCCCCGGCGCCGCGTCCACGTTGTTTGATCCAGGCGGCGAGCAGCGGTTGTTCGCTCATTCGGGCGAGCGCGCCGGTCTCGGCCGGCGCGCCCCGCCAGAGAGGCTGGCCACAGAACGCCGGCTGTTCCAGCGCTTGGCGCGCGAGTTCCAGGGCCGCCGCGTCTTCCAGATTCCCGAGCGGCGGCAACAAATCGACTTCGCTGATGCCGCTGTCCGCGCCCTCCCCCAGCCCGGCGAACAGGCGCGCCGTCGCCGTAGTCCCGGCATGGCGCCAGGCGTCGAAGCCGGCAAGATCGCGCGCCAGCCAGACGTCGGCCGGCTCGCCCAGCAGGATGGTTCGCAACAAATCGTCGAGCGTCTCGGCGAAGCGCGCCGGCTCGGCGGCGCTCTGGCGCAACCGCAACTGGCTGGCCTGGTCGGGGGGCATGCCCTGCTGTTGCGGCCAGTCGAGCAACAAGCGCCAGGCGTGTTCCTGGGCCAGTTCCAGCAGCACGGCGGTTTCGCGCGCCCGGCTCGTGGCGGCATCGGGCATCTGTCCTTGCGCCGCTTCACAGGCGGCTTCGCAGGCGACCCGCTGCGCCTTGCCGCACAGGCTGAAGACCAGGCCGGCGAGATGCGCGGCGGCCTCGGGCTCGCGCCCGGCCAGGAGCTTCTGCGCCAGTTGTGGCCGGGTGGAATGGATGGCCACCGCGGCTGGCGCGTCGCCGCGCGGTCGAAGGTGGATGTCGATGCGCCCTTCGAGGTTCATGGCACCCCCCGGATTTGTAGCCCGGATGGAGCGTAGCGGAATCCGGGGAGCACGCCACGGAACCGAGAAATCCCCCCTGTCCCCCCTTTTGCAAAGGGGGGGACGCTCCGGCTAGCGTGGGTGGGGTTGCTCCCCCCTTTTCCAAAGGGGGGCTGGGGGGTACCGAAGGGTAGGGGCATCATCAGATTTAACCCGCGTGAATTCATCCCTCGGCATCCTCCGGCACCACCCAGCCCAACTCCCGATGGATCGCCAGATGCCGGGGCGTCCAGGAATGCGGCGTCTTGCGCACGAAATGGTGGCGGGCGACGTGGTAGCTGGGGTCGAAGCCGTAGAAGTTGCGCTGCATGTGCTTGAGTTCTGCGGCGCGGTAAGCCTCCAGCGGTTTGGCCGCTTCGTCTTGCGCGCGCGCTTGAAGCTTGGCTTGCAAGCGTTCAGTGAAATCTTCACCGGCGGCCAGGGCTTCGGCGCGGGCCCGGATTTCCGCCCGAAAACCGGGCAGGTCGTCGCCGAATGCCGCATCAAGGAAACCCATGTGCGCCGCCGCCTCGGCGCCCAGCGGCAGGCGGTTGCGCATGATCGCGGCAGCCTGTTTCGCGCCCACGCGGCGCGGCAACAGGTAACTCCAGTATTCCGAGCCGTACAGGTTGCCCATGTTCTTGTAGTGCGGGTTCAGGATCACCCCGCGCCGCGCCCAGATCTGGTCGGCGGCCAGCGCCAGGAAGGCGCCGCCGGCGCCGGCATTGCCCGCGAGGGCGCTGACCGTGAGTTGGCGCTCCGTGGTGAGGATGGCGCGGCAGAGGTCATCCATGGCGTTGATGTTGCGCCAGGATTCCTCGGGCGGGCTGTCCGCCGCTTCGATGTGATTGAGGTCGAGGCCGTTGCTGAAAAAGTCCTCGCCACCCATCAGCACGATGACCTTGGTCGGTCGCTGTCGCGCGGATTCATAGACGGCGAGCAGGCGTTGGCAGGCCGGCGTGCTCATGGCGCCGTTGTAGAAATCGAAGTGGAGATAGCCGACCGAGGCGGATTCTTCGTAGCGGATTTCGGGGGTTGTAGAAATCCCCCCCGGCCCCCCTTTGGAA
>JAUXXW010000193.1 GCA_030684775.1 Pseudomonadota bacterium | reverse complement strand
TCGCTTTGCCCAACCTACGTTACTCACGCCTCACACACCATGACCTTCTCCCTGCACGGCATCGCCGTTTCCAGTGGTTATGCGATAGGCCGGGCGCAGCTCTACTCCCAGGATCGTCTGGAAGCGCCGCATTACCTGTTGCGGCCGGAACATCTGGACGCGGAAGTGGCTCGTTTCACCGCCGCTGTGGAAGCGGTGCGCGCGGAAATGCTCGACTTGCGGGAACACATCCCGGAAGGCGCGCCGGTGGAACTCTCCGCCTTCCTCAACGTGCATATCCTGATCCTCAACGATTCCATGCTGTCCGATGCGCCCAAGCAGCGCATCCGCGCCGACCGTTGCAACGCGGAATGGGCGCTTTCGCAGCAGACCGAAGCACTGATCGTGCAGTTCGAGTCGATCGAGGACGATTACCTGCGCGAGCGCCGCAACGACGTGCGCCAGGTGGCCGACAAGGTGCTCAAGGAACTCATGGGCCATCCCGGCCATGCGCCGCTGAAACCCGCCGAGGAAGGCGACAGCATCCTGGTCGCGCACGATTTGTCGCCCTCCGACATGGTGCTGTTCAAGCGCCACGACTTCGCCGGCTTCATCACCGATCTGGGCGGCAGCACCTCGCATACCGCCATCCTCGCGCGCAGCCTCAGCCTGCCTTCGGTGATGGCCCTGCACAGCGCGCGCGCCCTGATTCAGGAAGGCGACTGGCTGATCGTCGATGGCGTGGCCGGCGTGGTCATCGTCAACCCGGATGCCGGCATCCTCGACGAATACCGTTTGCGCCGGAACCAGTGGCATCTGGAACAGAAGAAGCTGCGGCGCCTCAAGACCAGCCCCTCCGCTACCCTGGATAGCCTGGAAATCGATCTGCAGGCGAATATCGACCTGCCCAATGATGTCGGCCAGGCACTGCGGGAAAACGCCAGCGGCATCGGCCTGTTCCGTAGCGAATTCCTGTTCCTCAATCGTGACGACCTGCCTTCGGAAGAAGAGCAGTTCGAGGCCTACCGCCATGTGGCGCGGGAAATGGTGGGGCGCTGCGTGGTGATACGCACCCTCGACGTGGGCGCCGACAAATCCGTGCGCTGGCTGCATGAAAAAAGCGTCAACCCCGCGCTTGGCCGCCGCGCCATCCGCCTTTGCCTGGCGGAACCGCAAATCTTCATCAGCCAGATCCGCGCCCTGCTGCGCGCCAGCCACTACGGCCAGATCAAGATTCTGCTGCCGATGTTGTCCAGCCTGACCGAACTCGATCAGGCACTGGCCCTGATCGGAGCGGCGCGTGGCATGTTGCGCGTGGAAGGCATCCCCTTCGATGAAGAAACGCCCATCGGCGGCATGATCGAAGTGCCCGCCGCCGCGCTCTCCGCGGAATGGTTCGCCAAGAAGCTGGATTTCCTCTCGATCGGCACCAACGACCTGATCCAGTACACCCTGGCCATCGACCGCACCGACGACACCGTCGCCCATCTCTACGACCCGCTGCATCCGTCCGTGCTGGCCCTGATCAGCCACACGCTCAAGGTCGGCCGCAAGCTGGGCAAACCGGTTTCGGTGTGCGGCGAAATGGCGGGTGATCCCCGGCTCACCCGCCTGCTGCTGGGCATGGGACTGACCCGTTTCTCCATGCACCCGGCGCATATCCTCACGGTGAAACAGCAGGTGCTGCGCAGCCATGTCGGTGAACTTGCCCCGATAGCAAAAAAACTCATGCGCGCCGGCCGCCCGGAGCGCATCCAGGAATACCTGGAACAGATCAACCGGTAACCCCCGTAGGATGTGGTGAGCGCAGCGAACCGCATCGGCCAGCGTGATGCGGTTCGTACCTCACCACATCCTACGGGCTCAAGTTTTTTCCTGCCTTGTCGATAGTGCTTACGACATAGAACCATCAGGGCAAAACCATGCAAACACCGGGCAACGTCGGCAAACCCATTTTTCTCTGGCCGGCTTCCTCAGCCGATCTGCGGGAAGCGGCCGTGCAGCTTGGCTATTACGGTTATATGGCGGAATTGTTCGATTCCCCCGCCGCCCTGCTGGCGGCGGAGGCGCGCAATCCCGCCGCCGCGCTGGTCGATTGTGGCGGCGGCGGCTGCCTTTCCGAGGCCGACAGGGAATCCCTGGCCGCGTTGTCCGGCCGCGTGCCGTTGGCCTGCATGTCCGGCAGCGGCGGCATCGACGCCCGCCTGGACGCGGTGCGCATGGGTTGCCAGGCCTACTTCACGCGCCCACTCGACATGACCAGCCTGCTCGATACGCTGGATCGGCTTACCGCGCCGCCCCAGGCCGAGGCCGGCAAGGTGCTGATCGTCGACGACTCCCCCGCCCTGGCCGCTTTTTATGCCGCCCATCTGAATGAAGCCGGTTTCGTTACCCAGGTGGTCAACGACCCGCTGAAGACCCTGGACGCGCTCAACGAGCATCCCCCGGAACTGATTCTGCTGGACATGAACATGCCGGGCGCCTCGGGCGAAGAAATCGCCGAAGTCATCCGTCAGCAGGACGCCTATCTCTCCATTCCCATCGTGTTTCTCTCGGCGGAAAGCGACGTCAGCCGCCAGCGCGAGGCCATGAGCCTGGGCGGTGACGAGTTTCTGCACAAGCCGATCGAGCCCGCGCATCTGATTTCGGCGGTCAAAAGCCGGGTGATCCGCTACCGCGCCCTGCGCGCGCTGATGGTGCGCGACAGCCTCACCGGCCTGCTCAACCACACCAGTTTCAAGGAACGCCTGCGTGCCGAAACCGCGCGCGCCAAGCGCCAGGGCAAACCGCTGTCGGTGGCCTTGCTCGACATCGACTTGTTCAAGAAAGTGAACGACACCTACGGCCACCCGGCCGGAGACCGGGTCATCAAGAGCCTCTCCAGGCTGTTGAAGCAACGCCTGCGCGGCGCCGACGTGATCGGCCGCTATGGTGGTGAGGAATTCGCCGTGGCCCTGCCCGATACCCCCATCGAAGGAGCGCTGCGGGTGCTCGACAACATTCGCGAGAGCTTCGCCGCCATCGTCCAGCATACCGGCGACAAAACCTTCCAGGTCAGCCTGTCGGCCGGCGTGTCCCAATATGCCGCCGCCAGTGACGGCGAATCCCTGATTCAGGCCGCCGACGAAGCGCTCTATGTGGCCAAGCATGAGGGGAGAAATCAGGTCAAGGCGGCGGCGGCCTCGTAGCCTGTCGGACTTTGGAATCACCGGCTGCGAAACCACCGCGACGGCTCATTTTTTATCGGATTCTTGCCCCATAGTTCGACTATGCGGCGGCAAATCCGGCAAAAACTGTGCTCGTCGGGGCGGCTTCTCGCTATCGACGACCAAAGTAGACGTAGGTTGGGCAAAGCGCAGCGTGCCCAACATGGCGACGGGTTGTTGGGCACGCTGCGCTTTGCCCAACCTACGCTTTTACGGTTTCAACTGCTGGATTTAGATTAAACCTGGAATCACGGCGGCGTTGGGCACGCTGCGCTTTGCCCAACCCACGGCTAAAACATCACCAGATCCGCGACGTCGCCCGCGCCATCGGGTTTCCGTCTGGCGGCTTCGTCTTCACTTTCCTCGTTTTCGAGGATCAGATCGGACACCAGGTAGCGCGCCCAGACCTTGTTGCCGTTGCCGGAGTACACCACCTGATCGCACAGGTTCTTCACCAGGGCGATGCCACGTCCGTAGGCCTGTTCATTGCCGACTCCCAGCGCGTCCGGTTTGTTCAGACGCTGCTCGAAATCGAAGCCGGGGCCGGTGTCGGTCATGCTGATGTCGAGCACCGCGCGGGTTCCGTCCTGGTGCAACTGGAAAGCGATATCGATACGGCCGTTTCGCAGTTTCGCCAGGCGCTCGCCGCGCTGATTCATGTAAAGCTCGAAACCGCCGATCCAGCTCTTGGTGGCCGAGTCGAGGCCGAGAAGGCCGTGGTCCAGCGCATTGTTGAACAGTTCCGAGAAAATCAGAAACAGCGCGCCCTGATGCGGCTTGAGCGCGTTGATCTGGGTGACGAAGCCGAGCACGGCCGGCACCACGTCGATGTAACGCAGTTCCTGCGCGCCGTAGGACAGATCCAGCCGCCACTCCGCCAAGTGCCCCTGGTGTGAGGGTATCGGGGTATCGAAGCGGATCTGGCGGCGGCGGTCGATCGGTACCGAGACCATCAGGGCGGAGATGTCGTCGCGTCCCGGGTGGCCGCCGAGATGTTCCATCACCCCTTTCAGCAGGCTGGTGAAACGCGCCTCGCCGCCCTGAGCCCGGCTCAGGTGGTCGCGCACGCCGTCGATGGCGAACCAGCCGCCGGCCGGGTTTTCCGCTTCGGTGAGTCCGTCCGAGCAGAGCAGCAGGTCACCCGGTTCGTGGAATACCACGGTCTCGGTCATGCCGGAAAACAGCTTGTCCGGAAGAATGCCCAGCGGCGGGTGATTGGACGCCCATTGCATGGCGACCTCACCACGCGTGTTGATGAACAGCGCGTCCGGATTGCCGCCATTCCACACTTCCACGGTCTGGTTGCGCACGTCGATGGCGGCCAGGGTGGCCGCCACGAAGCGGTCAGGCGGCAGGATGGATTTGAGCTTGCGGTTGAGTTCCTCGGCGATCGAGGGCAGCGGAAAGCCTTTCGCGGTCATGCTGTAGAACGCCTGCGTCAGCGGCATGGCGGAGAGCGCGGCGGCCAGGCCGTGGCCGGCGGCGTCGGCCAGCAACACGTTGAGCACTTCGCCGGGCGCGCGCGCGGCGCACAGCAGGTCGCCGCTGAAGGTGTCCGCCGGCATGTTGAAGTGGCGAATCATCGGGTCGCGCAGACTGGCGGCGTCCGTCAACCGGCTCATGACGTGGGCGCCGAGGCGGGATTGCTCTTCCGCGTCCATGCGCCAGTTGCGCAGTTCCTCGGCGTTGGCGCGCACCTCGTTTTGCAGACTCAGCATGCGCGCGTAACTGTTGATCTTGGCGCGCAGTATCTGCAACGAGGCCGGTTTGACGATGTAATCGTCGCCGCCCGCCTCCAGGCCGCGCACGATGTCCTGCATCTGCTCCAGCGCGGAAAAGAACACGATGGGCGTCCATTTGTCCGTGGGCAGCCCGCGGATGTGCCGCGCGGCGGTGATGCCGTCCATCACCGGCATCATGATGTCCATGAAGATCAGGTCGGGTTGCTCCGACTTGAACTTGTCGATGGCTTCCACGCCGTTGCCGGCCAGAATCGCGACATGGCCCAGTTTGCGCGCCACCGCCTCCAGTTGCCTGGCGTTGGTGGGGGTGTCGTCGACGATGAGAATCGTCAGGCCGGGATTGTTCACGGGGGATGCTCTGTCAGCGGCGTGGCGCGCGCCGTGCGGACAAAGGGCAAGTGAGTGCGTGCGTCAATTGCTGGAACATCCGGGCCGGGATCATGGTTTGACGCTGAACAGTTTTCCGAAATTGGCGATGTCCAGAACCTGTTTGACGGTGCCATGCAGGCCGGCCAGTACCACGTTTTTGCCGGTGCCTTCAGCCTTCTCGCGCAACAGCAACAGCATGCCCAGGGCGGAACTGTCGAGGTAATCGACTTCGCCGAAGTGGATGATGATTTCGCGCACGGCACCGGTTTCGAGAACCTTCTCGTAGGCGGCGCGGAAATCCCGGTGCGAGTGGAAATCGAAGCGGCCACCCAGTTTCAGGGTGGCGCGGTCACCACTTACTTCATTGGCTATCAGCATGTCTATGCTCCGTTAACTTGGCGTGCCTGTGTATCGGCGGTGGGTGCATTTTCTTGAGGGCGGAATTGCGAAATAACGCAGTGGCGCGGGTTCGCATGGCATCGGCTACCCACGTCGTCCCAGGCGGTCGAGCACGCGGCCGGCGATGTCGTTGAGACTGGCCACCTCGATCGCCGCGCCGAGTTCGATGGCCGCCTTGGGCATGCCGAACACCACGCAGGACGCTTCATCCTGGGCGATGGTGTAGGCGCCGGCCTGGCGCATGGCGAGCATGCCCACGGCCCCATCCTTGCCCATGCCGGTCATGATTACGCCCAGCGCATTCGGCCCGGCCACCTGAGAAGCGCTGTTGAACAACACATCCACCGAGGGTCGGTGCCGGTTCACCGGTTCGGCTTGCGACAACTCGGTGTAGTAGTAGGCGCCGCTTTTCTTTACCAGCAGGTGGGAGTGGCCCGGGGCGATGTAGGCGTGGCCCGGCACGACCCGTTCGTTGTGCGCCGCTTCCTTCACGGTCATCGCCGAAAGGCCGTCGAGGCGTTGCGCGAAGGAGCGGGTGAAGGCTTCCGGCATGTGCTGGGTGACCAACACCGCCGGCGACGTGGCCGGCATGCGTGTGAGGAATTCCTTGAGCGCTTCGGTGCCGCCCGTGGAGGAGCCGACGAACACGATCTTTTCGGTGGTGTTGAGGAAATGCCCGGCCAGCGGCCGCGGCTTGTTGACCGGTTCCTCGTTCAGGGTACGGCGGCGGATGCGGGCGCGGGCGGCGGTACGGATCTTGTCGCCGATCTCGTCGCCAAGATCACCCAGGCCTTCGCTGACGCCGACGCTGGGCTTGGTGATGAAGTCCACCGCGCCCAGTTCCAGCGCCTTCAGGGTCACTTCGTTGCCCCGCTCGGTCAGGGTGGACACCATCAGCACCGGCATGGGGCGCAGGCGCATGAGTTTTTCCAGGAAATCCAGCCCGTTCATGCGCGGCATTTCCACGTCCAGGGTCAACACATCCGGGTTGAGCTGCTTGATCAGGTCGCGCGCGGTGATGGGGTCGGGCGCCTGCCCCACCACTTCCATATCCGGCTGGCTGTTGATGATCTCGCGCATGATGCTGCGTATCAGCGCGGAGTCGTCGATGATGAGAACTTTGATTTTCGGCATGGGTGGGGTCAGGTAAACAATTCCACATCCCCCGCGATGTCGGAGGATTTGAGGCGCTGGCCGTAGAGCTGTTCGCGTTCGATGATGGTGTTGTTATGCACGGTCTTGAGCTTGCGCACCATCACCCGTCCGTTGGACGGAAAAAAATACACCTTGCGCGGGTAAAGGCCCTTCAGGTCTTGAGAAACCAACTTGATTCGTTCGGTTTCCAGATATTCCAGGACAAATTCACTGTTGCGTTCACCCACGTTCACCGTGGTGAAGCCGCGCAGTACCGCGCCGCCGCCGAACACCTTGGCCTCCAGGCGGGAGCGAGAGGCCCCCAGCTTGACCAGTTGGTTGACCAGCACTTCCATCGCGTAACCGCCATAGCGCATCGAGGCCGACACCATGTCGCGTTTGTCGCCGCTCTCGGGCAGCATGAAATGGTTCATGCCGCCGATGCCGGTCTGGGGGTCGCGGATGCACGCCGCGACGCAGGAACCCAGCACCGTCACCAGCAGCATGTCGCGGCCGGTGACGTAATACTCGCCCGGCAGAATTTTGGCCGCCTCGATGTCGAAATTGCGGTCGAAGTAATGATTCGGAGCGAGTACTTCCTCGAACGCATGCCGGGTCATTTAGGTGGCCTCCCGGGTGGGGCCTTCTCGGCGTGCTCATAGACCGTCTGGCCGCGCAGGTGGAACAGGTCGGTGGCGTGGTAGAGCGCCTCGGAGTGGCCGACGAAGAGCAGGCCATCCGGCCTCAGTAGCGGTTTCATCTTCTTCAACATGGTGTACTGCGTGGGTTTGTCGAAGTAGATCATCACGTTGCGGCAGAAAATGGCGTCGAGGCCGCCTTTGACTTGTCCCACCATCGGCCAGTTCGCATCGAGCAGGTTGAGGCGGAAGAATTTCACCATCGCCGCCAGTTCCGGCTTCACTTTCACCATGCCGGCGCGCTCGCCGGTGCCTTTCAGAAAGAACTGGCGCTGCTGCGCCTGGGTGAGTTTCTGGATGCGTTCCAGCGGATACATGCCTTCCTGGCCCTTCTTCAGAACATTGGTGTCCAGGTCGGAGGCAATCACCTGGACCGGCGCGTTGAAGCCGCCGAACGCCTCCACCGCCGTCATGGCGATGGAATAGGGTTCCTCGCCGGTGCTGGAAGCGGAGCACCAGATGGTGATCGGGCGATCACGACGGGTGCGCAGAAAATCCTTGAGGAGATGAAAGTGGTGTGCCTCGCGGTAGAAATCGGTGAGGTTGGTGGTCAGGGAATTGACGAAGGCCTCCCACTCCACTTCGTCACCCGAGCGGATCAGCGCCAGGTAATCCTGGAAATTCTTCAGACCGGTCGCGCGCAGGCGCCGCGCCAGGCGGCTGTAGACCATGTCTTCCTTGGCCTCGTTGAGCGCGATGCCGGCATGGTCGTAAATCATCTTGCGAACTTCTTCGAAGTCCCGGCGCGAGAAGATGAACTCCCGTTGTGTCGTTATTGCTTCAGCCATGGTGTCCTTCTGGTTTATGTAGCGCCGGCTTCCAGCCGGCGTCTTTTCAAACGGCCGGCGGGAAGCCGGCGCTACATCAAAACTCCTCCCACTCGTCATCCGAACCCGCGCCTGTGGGGCGGGCAGCCTTGACCATGGCCTTGACCGGAGCGGGCGCGCGGGGTGCCGGCGCAGCGGAGGCACGGGCAACTGGGCGGGCAGGCGCGCGGCGAGTATTTCCCCCGCCGGCCGACTCCGCCGCGATACGGAACACCGCCACCGCCTGGGTCAGGCTGGCGGCCTGATCCTGGAGCGACTCCGCCGCCGCCGCCGCTTCTTCCACCAGCGCCGCGTTCTGTTGGGTGACTTCGTCCATCTGGGCGATGGCC
>JAUXXW010000191.1 GCA_030684775.1 Pseudomonadota bacterium | reverse complement strand
GGCCATCGCCCAGATGGACGAAGTCACCCAACAGAACGCGGCGCTGGTGGAAGAAGCGGCGGCGGCGGCGGAGTCGCTCCAGGATCAGGCCGCCAGCCTGACCCAGGCGGTGGCGGTGTTCCGTATCGCGGCGGAGTCGGCGGCAAGCGGGCGGAACCCCCGCGCGCTCGCCCGCCCGGCTGCCCGTGCCGCCGCGCCCGTTCGTGCAATCGCCAAGGCCGCGCCAGCCGGGGCAGGTTCGGATGACGAGTGGGCGGAGTTTTGATGTAGCGCCGGCGCTACAGAGGCGTAGGTTGGGCAAAGCGCAGCGTGCCCAACAAACCGCACCGGTCGGGCAGATTCGGATGACGAGTCGTGGGAGCGGACCGTGTCCGCGATAACCACCGTCGCAATCGCGGACGCGGTCCGCTCCTACGGTGCCCTTTGCAACTGCTCCAGCAACCCCACCGAAGCGTAACCATCCACCGGCAGCCCCGCCGTTTTCTGCCAGGCGCGGATGGCCAGACGCGTCCGCGAGCCCGGCACCCCATCCGCTTCCCCGACATCCAGCCCGCGCGCGGCCAACAATTGCTGCATTTCCATCACCTGTTCACGGCTCAATGGGCGATTGTCGGCATCGCGGCCGTTACGCAATTCCGGCAGGCCGAGCAGTCGGTCGGACAGATGGCCCACCGCCAGGGCATATTTGAGCGAGCGGTTCCAGCCCATGATTACCTCGAAATTGCGGTAGACCAGAAAGGCCGGGCCGGCCTGTCCCTGCGGCAGGACGATGGCGCCGGCCAGGTCGGATTCAGGCAGGGGTGAACCGTCGGCCTGGGTCACGCCCAGCCTGGCCCACGCATTGACCGTCTTCTTCACTTTGGGGTGCGCGGATTCCCCATCGAAATTCGCTGGAAGGCGTACCTCGCGCCCCCACAACTCGCCCGGCCGCCAGCCGAGTTCGCGCAGAAAATGGGCGGCGGAGTGGAAGGCATCCGGCAGCGATGTCCACAGATTCTTGTGGCCATCGCCGTCACCATCGACGGCGTAGCGCAGGTAAGTGGAGGGCATGAACTGCACCTGCCCCATCGCTCCGGCCCAGGAGCCTTTCATGTCGGCGGCGGCCACATGGCCCGCCTCGATGATGCGCAGCGATTGCAACAATTCCTGACGGAAGAAGCCGGCGCGACGCGGATCGAACGCCAGGGTGGCGAGGGCGGCGGGAATGGGGAAGTCGCCGAGATAACCGCCGTAGTTGGTTTCCAGCCCCCAGAAGGCGACGAGCACACTCGCGGGTACGCCATAGCGCGTCTGCGCTTCATCCAGTAGCGCCCGGTGTTCCAGCAGCAAGGCCTGGCCGCGCTCGATACGCCAGGGGCTGATGCGCTTGTCCAGATAAGTCCAGAAGGTCTGAAAGAACTCCGGCTGGCGCTGGTCTCGTTCGATTACCTCGGGCAGCAACTGCACATCGGCCAGCGCGGCATCCAGGGTGGTCTGGGAGATGCCTTGCGCCAGGGCCTCCTGCCTGAACTGGTCAAGCCAGTTGGAGAAATCCGGGGCTTCGTCACCCTGCGCCGCCAGGGGCGAGGCACAGCACAGCGCAAAGACAAGAGGTCGTAGATCGAATCGAATAGTCATGCGGCGAGGCTAACACAGGGCAATCTGGACGAAGGAACCGTAGGTTGGGCAGCGGAGTCGTTGTCCGCTTTAGCGGCTTACGAATCCGGCGTGCCCCTTGCGGGTGCAAAGCGTAGCGTGCCCAACATTGCAACCAGGCCGGCAAAATCCTGGTGTCTTCGCGCCATGCGTAGGTTGGGCAAAGCGTAGCGTGCCCAACATTGCAACGGTTTGTTGGGCACGCCGCGCTTTGCCCAACCTACATCGCAAAACGCGTAGGTCGGAAAAGCCGGCGGCTTCATGCCGGCGCCTTCCGACAAAACCGGCGGAAGGCGCGATAAGGCCGCTTTTCCGATAAGGCCGATTTTCCGATAAGGCCGATTTTCCGATAAGGCCGATTTTCCGTCACACGTCGCTAAAGTATTCCCGCCGCCTGCCGTAATTAGCCCTGTCATCGCGGCCGAAGCCGCTAGCCCAGAGGGAACAATCATGCGCGTCAACATGCCCGTCACCGGCGTCGAACGACTCATGCGGGAGGGAGAAACCATCGTTTCCACCACCGATGCGCGGGGCGTCATCACCCACGTCAACGACACCTTCGTCAGCATCAGCGGTTTCACCCGCGACGAACTCCTGGGATCACCGCAGAACATCGTGCGCCACCCGGACATGCCGGCCGAGGCATTCAAGGATTTATGGGACAACCTGCAGGCCGGGCGGCCCTGGGTGGGTGTGGTGAAAAACCGCAGCAAGAACGGCGACCATTACTGGGTGGAAGCCCACGTCACACCGCTACGCCAGAACGGCCAGACCACCGGTTATCTCTCGGTGCGGCGCAAGCCCGAGCGCGACCAGGTGGCGGCGGCGGAAGCCCTGTACAAGTCGGTGCGCGATGGTCGCGCCCGGCTGCGCCCGGCCGGCATCATGAGCGGCCTCAAACGACTCTCCATCAAGGCGCGCCTGGCCGGCATCATGACCATGGTGGTGGGCATGATTCTGGTGGGCAGCGCCATCGGCCTGGGCGGCCTGGCGATCACCAGCGGCGACATGGGCAGGCTTTACAACAACAACTTGGAACCGATTCGCCTGGTCGGCCAGATCGTGCGCCTGATGAGCGAGAACCAGACCCAGGTGGCGCTGGCGGTGCAACACGACCCGAACAGCCCGTTCGCGGCGCAGCATGACCACTCGGTGGACAAACATGCCGACACCATTTTCGCCAACCGCGACAAGATCACCGCGTTGATCACGGAGTTCGACAAGATCGAGATTCCCGACGAAACCCGCGCCGCCGCGGCCACCTTCGCCGATGCGCGCACCCGCTATGTCAAGGAAGGCCTGCAACCGGCGGTGAAAGCTCTGAAGTCGGCCGAATACAACGAGGCCACCCGGATACTCCTGACCCAAGTCAATCCGCTCTACAGCGAGGCGCGCGACAAGATGGAAATCCTGCGCCAGTCCTTGCAGGACGCGGCCAAAACCGGCTACGAACATGCCGATTCGCGTTACCACACGCTGCTCAACCTCGGCCTGGCCGGCATGGCGCTGGGCGTTTTGCTGGCGCTCTGGTTCGCCTGGCTGTTGATACGCGACATCGTCAAACCGCTGCAACGCACCATCGGCCATTTCCATTCCATCGCCGAGGGCAATTACCTGAACCACATCCAGATCGACCGCCACGACGAGGTCGGCCAGGTGCTGGAAGGGCTGGAATCGATGCAGACCAAGCTGGGATTCGACATGGAAGAAACCCGGCGCGCGGCCAACGAGAACCTGCGCATCAAGATCGCCCTGGACAGCATCACCTCCGCGGTCACGCTGTCCCAGGCGGACAACACGCTGATCTACATGAATCCCGCCGCCGGAAAACTGTTTGACGCCATGGCGCCGGAACTGGGCAAACGGCAACCTGGATTCAGCGCGCGAACCCTGCTGGGCGGACGCGTCTCGCAATTGTTCGAGGACGAGGAACTCAAGGCCGCCTACGCCGAGCCTTTCCGCAACAACCGCGTATTCGATACCCACGTCGCCGGCCATACCCTGCGCCTGTCGGCCAGCCCGGTATACGACGCGGAAGGCGCCTATGCCGGTCGCGTCACCCAATGGCAGGATCGCACCGGCGAGGTCGCGGTGGAGCGGGAAGTCGCCAGCCTGGTCGACGCGGCGGCGGCCGGCGACTTCGGTCGGCGCCTCAAATCCGAGGGCAAGGAAGGGTTCTTCCTGCAACTCAGCGAAGGCATCAACCGCCTGGTGGAAACCAGCGAACGCGGCATGAACGACGTCGCCCGTGTGCTCAAGGCGCTTGCCGCTGGCGACCTCACCCAGCGTATCGACGCCGACTACCAGGGCCTC